>CAZXNY010000020.1:0-15858 GCA_964642205.1 uncultured Caulobacteraceae bacterium | reverse complement strand
GTCGAAGCCGCGCTACTCGCCATGCCGGGCGTTGCCGATGCGGGTGTCGTCGGCGTCGCGGACGAGAAATGGGGCGAGGTTGGCGCCGCGTTCATCGTGCGCGCGACCGGTTGCGCCGTCGATGACGGCGCCGTGCGCACGCACTGCGACGCGCTGCTCGCGCGCTACAAGCGCCCGCATCACGTGCGATTTGTCGCCGAGCTGCCGCGCACGGCCTCGGGCAAGATTCAGAAACAGGAATTGCGCCGGTTGTTCGCCGGCTGAGGAGAAGCGAAGTGGCGTTCGAGAACGTTGAAATCCCCTACGGCTGCTATTGGTCGACGCCCTTCACACGCTGGCAGGGCAGCCTGCAGCATCTGCACTCGATGCAGTTCGCCGCGCATGTCGCGAAGGCGGAGCTGGCGAAGCGCGAGATCGCGCCGGAGGTGTTCGACTTCGGCGTGCTCGGCATCACCAACACGCAGTTTCAAAGCTTCTACGGCGCGCCGTGGCCGCTCTACGAGATTGGTCTCAAGAAGGTCGCGGGCCCGACGCTGAGCCAAGTGTGCGCCACGGGCGTGCGCGTGATCGTGACGGGCGCGGCGGAGATTCAACTCGGTATGGCGTCCACGGCGCTGCTGCTCACGGCGGATCGCTGCTCGAACGGGCCGCACATCTACTACCCCGCGCCGGGCGCGCCGGGCGGCACGGGGAAAACCGAAGATCAAGTCATCTACAATTTCTCGAACGACGCCATCGCCGGCCACGCCATGCTCGATACGGCGGAGAACGTCGCCAAGAAGTTTCAAATCTCCACCGGTGAGCAACACGAGGTCGTGCTGCGCCGGCACGCGCAATATCAGGACGCGCTGAAGAACGATCACGCATTCCAGAAGCGCTACATGACGCTGCCCTTCACCTACCCGAAGCCGAACTTCAAAGGCGATGCGGGCGTGATCCAGGGCGATGAGGGCGTGTTCCCATCAACGCCGGAGGGGCTCGCGAAACTCAAGCCGGTGAAGCCTGATGGCACCGTGACGTTTGGCGGCCAGACCTACCCTGCCGATGGCAATTGCGCGCTCATTCTCGCAACACCGGAAAAGGCCAAGGCACTTTCCAAGAACCCGAACCTCGCCGTGCGCATTCGCGGCTTTGGGCAATCGCGCGCAGAGCTTGCGCATATGCCGGAAGCGCCAATCGAAGCGACAAAGCGTGCGCTCGCGTTCGCGGGCGTAGATCTCAAGGACGTGGCGGCAGTAAAGTCGCACAATCCGTTTGCCGTGAACGACATCGCGTTCGCCAAAGCCACGGGCTACGACGTGATGAAGATGAACAATTACGGGTGCTCGTTGATCTGGGGTCACCCGCAGGGGCCGACCGGGCTTCGCGCGATCATCGAGCTGATCGAAGAACTCGCCGAGCGCGGCGGCGGCGTTGGGCTCTTCCAAGGCTGCGCGGCCGGCGATTCATCGCTCGCCGCCGTGGTTGACGTCTCAGACCGGAAGAACTGAATCTAGAACTGCTGGTGGACGCGGCGGAGCGCGTCCACCAGCGTCGCGAGTTCGCGGGCGGTGAAGCGGCTCTTGAAGCGCTCTTCGTGCTCAGCGATCGCGTCCTTCGCTTGCGCCAGCACGCGCACGCCTTCGGGCGTGAGGTGGAGCTCTTGGCGGCGGCGGTCCTCGATCGAGCGGCGGCGCAAGACGAACCCGCGGGCCTGCAGCCGGTCGATGATCGCCATCATGGTGGCGCGATCCGTGCCCAACGTCGCCGCGAGATCGACTTGCGAGGCGCCCGGATTGGCGCCGACCAGCTGCATCGTGGCGCATTGTTTCTGAGTCAGATCGAGCTCCGCGAGAGCCTCGCTGAAGTCCCGGTAAACCGCCACGTGCGCGAGGCGCAGGTGAAACCCGAGCAGGTCGGGCAGCCCGTCGAGCGAGAGGTGCGGCCCCTCTTCCAATTCCAGGGCGTCGGCGGGGCTGGTGTCGCGCGTCATGTGGAAAGGATACCCGAGGGACGATTGCGCACAATGACGCGATTCGTCCCGGCCCGGTCTGGGCGGGCGATTTGTCCGGTTTTACGCCCTAGAGGGGCGCGGCCGCGCAGCTTTCGGGCGCGCCGGCGGCAATGATCGCCTGGGCGCGGCGGAACATGGCCGGTCCATCGATCCCGTAGCGCGCGAGATCGGACGAATGTTGCAGCGAGGTTTCTGCATAGAGGCGATCAAAGCGCGCCTGCTCACCCTCGGCCATCGTGACGACCTCGATGTTTTCCGCGCGGCCTGCTTCGAGCCCCGCCGCCTCGGCGCGCACCAATTCAGCGCTGAGCGCATTCTCCCACACCGGTGCAGCGTCCGTGAGGATGCGCTGCAGGTCGGCGGGCAGACGATCGAACGCTTGGCGCGAAATCGCGCGCGCGGGATAGGCGCCGCGCGCGATCTCAAGGCGATTGAGATAGCGCGTCACCTCCGTGAAGTGCAGCGAGCGTAACGTGTCAGGCGGCGCGACAACACCATCGAGAACGCCTTTCGAGATTGCAGAGTAAACGTCGCCCATCGGCATCGCGACGACGTCGACGCCGAGGGAGCGCAGAACCGGCACGAGTTCGCTCGGCGCGCGCAGGCGTAGGCCGCGCAAATCTTCAAGTGTGCGCACCGGCCGCTCGCGCGTCAGCACATTCGGCAGATTGCCGCCTTGAACGGCGAGCGTCACAACGCCATCGAGCTCGCGGTCGAGCACCGGGAATGAACGCGCCAGACAGCGATAGACCGTGACCTGATCTGGAATAGCGCGCACGCCGCCGTAGAAGCCGGCCTGCATCTTCACCGCATGCATGCCGGCGCGCATATAGATCGGCGTGATCAACGCGATATCGGCAACGCCATGGCGCAGCTCGTGAACGCTGTTGTCGGCGCTCAGCAGCGCTCCGCCCCAAAACGGGCGAATACGAATTCGTCCGTTCGACACGCGCTCAACGTGCTCGATCCAGATGATGTCGGCGCGGGAGAACGGGTGCGCCGGCAGATAGGGCGAGGCGTAACGCAGCGTGTAGACGCCATCTTCTCTGGCCTGCTGCGGCGCGCAGGCCGCGACGAGCGCGCAAACGAGAGCGAGGATCAGGCGGCGCATCAGCGGATCACAATTGCTCGGCGGCGAAACAGGTGGCGTAGAGCTTATCGAGCAACTCGAAGAGCCGTTTCAGTTCTTGCGGCGTGAGCGCGGCGCGAATCTTGGCCTCGTTCGCGAGCCCGATCTGCAGCAGGTTCTTGAGCGCGAGCTTGCCTTCTTTGGTGATCTGCAGAGCATGCCGCCGCCGATCGTTCGGCGCGCGCTCACGGACCGCCCAGCCAAAGCCCTCGAGACTATCGACGAGAGCAACGACCGTCGCCTTATCAAACCCGATCTCGCGCGCCAGGATGGTTTGCGAGATGCCCGGATTGGCCGAGATGATCGCGAGTGTCGAGAACAGGCCTGGTTTGATATCCTTGCGTCCGACGCGCGCAGCGAAATTCTGCGACAGATGGTTTTGGATGCGGCGGATCCGGAAGCCGACGACATCGCGCAAGATGCCGATGTCGACCTCTTGCGGATCTGCAGGCGCCTCGGCGCGGGCTCTCTTGGCGTTCATTCGGCAATCACCTTCGCGCCGCAGCGCTGTTCGAGGAAGCGGGAGATCTCCGCGACCACTTTGTCGTGGCTCCAATGCGTCGCGTCCACCATGTCGGCGGACATTTCGAACACGGGCACGCCGGCTGCCTCCAGAGCGTGCTTTGTAATCTTTGTTCCGGAGACGCTCAGGCGGTTGGTCTCGGGCTGCAGCATGACCACCGCGTCGATGCCGCAAGCTTTCGCCTCCGAGATCATCCACTCGTTCATCCAAGGCGGCAGGTGCAGCACCTCGTTCATGCCGCAAATGCGGCTCGCGAGCGCGCGCAACGGCTCATCGAGCCCGTAACGCGGGTACTTTGCGCCAGCGAACGGCAAATACATCGACCACACGAACACCGCGCCGTAACGTTCTTCGAGCGCGTTGTAGAAGCCGGGGTCGTGCCACAATCCCGCGCCGATCCACATGAGGCGCAGCTTTTCGTTCGGCGCGACCGAGGCGCCCTCTTCGACGCGCGCCTTCACCTCATCGCGGAAACGCCGCGCATGCGCGACGGCCCACGGATCGCCGCGGTGCCATTGCGGGATCATCACGTTTGGCATCTGGTCGGCAATGCCGACGGGGCACGGGCGTGTGCGTGTGACGAGGCGCGCGGTTTCCGCGTGCAGCTCTTCCTGCTCGTTGATCGCGTTCATCAGTTCGACAAGCTTTGCTTCGTCGAACTTCCGGCCCGTCTCGCGCTCCAGGAGCGCGATCAGCCCCTTCATTTCCTCGACCATGAGATCGATGCGCTGCGTCGAGTACACGCTCTCCCAATCGTGCCGGTTATGCTCGTACCAGTGCGCGTCCTTCACTTCCCAGCCGGGCGCTTCGAGCGGATAGAACGTCGAGCCTAGCGCATCTGCCCAAAGCGCGAAGACGCGTTGAATGCAATCGCAAGTGAGCCGCGCGACCAGCACCGTCGGCCGCGGCAGGCCGCCCCAGGGCGCGGTCTTTGGATCGTTGTCGAGCGTGCAGGCGAGCCCAAGCGAGCAGTACCGGCAGGATGAGCGCGGATAGCCAGCACGGTCGAGCACATCGAAATAGTGCGGGCTGAGCTGCTTGGCGGCGATGTACGACGCCCACCACTGATTGGTGACGATCGGAATATCCATCGCGTGGAAGATTTCATGCGGCGTATCGGCCTGCACGATGGCGAACGGCTCGCCGTTCTCGATCACGCGCTCTTGCAGGTTCTTCACGAACTCGCGCTGGTGGCGCGTCGCTAGAGCCGTGCAATCGAGCACCTTGGCGCTACGGGTGCCAGTTTGCTTCGTCGTCATGGCAGGCACTCCTTGAGCGCGGCGTCGAGCGCGCGCTCATCAAGCGGATACGGCTGATCGGCGAGACACCCCACTCGAATACCCGCGCGCTCAAGCGCTGCGCGATCGGAGGGGTAGTCCCACGTCATCGCCTCCTCTTCCTTGATGAAGTGAAAGAGCACGGCTTCCGCGCGTACGGCCTGCGCGCGCGCGACAAGGCGCGCCGGATCGTGAGGCATAGATCGCGCGGCGGGCGCTTGTGCCGCTGCCTTCGCGAGCGCCGCGAGCGGATCGCCGGTCTCGTCGACCAGTGCGCCAATCAAGTGATCGCCGAGACCATGCTCGTCGGCGACGACAACGCCGCCACGCCGCGCGACCGCTTCGTGGATCGCCGGACGGTCAAGGGCATTCCCGTTGATAAGCAAGCGACGGCCGGTGGGTGCGGCCGGCTGGATCGCAGCGAGCGCCATGTCGAACGCCGCGCCATCCATCAGGCGTGAGGCGATCAGCGTCACAAGACCATCGGCGCCAGAGAGGCCGCTCTCGCGCAACACGGCAAGCCGGCGGCGACGCGCATTGTGCGTACGGATCGCGCCAGGTAGGTCGAGCGACTCGCCAAGACGCGCGAACGTCGCCGCGAGTTCTGTCATGCGCGCACGGTTGTATGCTTGAGAAGGCGCCGACCCGGTCAGCTGGATATCGACCAGGATCGGCTCTGGAACGCTCATGCCGTTCCGGCGAAGTTCGCACAGGTAGTAGTAGAGCCGCTGCTGGGAATCGTTCGTACGCGGCAGAGCGATTGCGTCGAGAAACGCGAGATCACTCGCGAGAATCTGATCGAGCACCGAGCGAACGATTGGATCGAAGCACGGCTCCATCCACTCGTCCGCGCGCGGCGTTGGACCCGTCTTGCCCATGAGATGCACCGGCGCGAGGCTCGCAGCGGTGATCAGTTCTACGGGCACGGACGGACCGAGATACCCGACAACGCGCTGCCCGCGCGCTTTCGCGGCGCGTGCGGCGGCAAGCGGATCGGCGAACGCAGCGTGGAAGGGCGCAAAACTCATCACACCCCCAAGAGGTCAGGCAGGAAGAGCGCGACCGCCGGGAAAGCGATCAGGAAGCCGACATGCACGAGGTCGATCAGGAAGAACGGCGTCACGCCCTTGAGAACCGTCGAGAGCGGCACATCGCGGGCCATGTTGTGAATGACGTAGACGTTCATGCCAACGGGCGGCGTCAGGAACCCGATCTCCATCGTCCGCACCATCAGGATGCCGAACAGGATCACGTCGATGCCGGCGTGCTGCATGATCGGCAGGAAGATCGGGATCGTCAGCGTCATCAGCGCGAGCCCGTCGAGAAACGTACCCAGGATCAGCATCAGCACGACGAACGCGATCAGCACGCCGATCTTGCCGGCGTTGAGGCTCGCGACCCACTCCACGACCACATCGCCAAAGCCGGTCGCGCTCACGAATGTGGAAAACACCATCGCGCCTATAATGATCGCGTAGATCATGCCGGTGGTGCGCAGCGTGTCGGTAACGGCCTTCACGATCGTCGCGCGATTGAGCGCGCGGCGTAGAATACAGATGATCGTTGCGCCCACGGCGCCGACGGACGCCGCCTCCGTCGGCGAAAACCAGCCGAACGCGATGCCGCCAAGCACAACCAGCACAAGCGCGCCGATATCAATCAACCGCACGAGCGAACGCAGGCGCGCAGACCAAGGCTGGCGCTCCGTCGGCGGGCCAAGCGCCGGGTTGATGCGGCAGAGCACCGCGATCAGGATCATGTAGAACAGCGCTTGCGTGACGGCTGGGCCGATCGCCGCCGTGAACAAGCGACCAATGCTCTCTTCCGCGAGAATGCCGAACACGATGAGCGCAGCGCTCGGCGGCGTGATCGAGCCGAGCGTGCCGCCCGCCGCAAGCGCGCCCGTCGCGAGCGAAGGCGCGTAATTGTACTTGCGCATCTCTGGCAGCGCCGTGAGGCCCATCGTGGCGACAGTCGCGAGACTCGAACCGCTGATCGCGCCAAAACCGGCGCAGCCGCCAATCGATGCGATGGCGAGGCCGCCTGGCCGGTGGCCGATGAATTTCGCGGCGCTATCGTAGAAATCGCGGCTCGCGCCTGCCGCGAAGCAGAGATGCGCCATCAGCAAGAAAAGCGGCAGAACACCGAGCTCATATCGTGAGACAGCATCGAACGCGATCACGCCCGTCTTGATTAGCGCCGCTTCCGGCGTGATCAGAAACGCGAGCCCCGCAACGCCGACAAGGCCGAGCGACACCGAAATCGGCACGCCCATCGCCAACACGATGAGCAGCGCAACGGTGCCGATGAGGCCGATCGTTTCCGGGCTCATGCGCGCTTTCCGCGGATGGCGAAGCCGAGGAAGAGCAGCGTCGTCACAAACGTCGACGCAGACCAAACGATCCGCTCGGGCACGATTGGGATACGCAGAAGATCGCTGCGTTCATCCATTGCCCAGACATCGTAGAGCAGCCAAACGCCGCCAGCGGTCACGCTCGCGAGAAACAGCGCCGACAAGAACGACGCAAAACGCCAAAGCCCTTCGCGCAACGGCGCGGGAAGGCGCTCCACCAACACATCCACGGAAGCGTGCGCATGCGTGAGCGTACCGGCGATCAACGCGGCGGATGCGGCGAGCACAATCGCGCCTTGCACGACTTCGATGGCGCCAAGCAAAGGCAGACCGGTGTGGCGCCCGATCACGCTGATGAAATCGGTCGCCATCGCGGTCAGGAGACCTGCGCCACCGATCCAGAACGCAACGATGGCGAACGGCCCGAATCTGACCGGTGTTTCGCCATCCTCCCCATTTTGTTGGTCTGTCATATTATTTGTAACGTAAATAGTTTTTGGGTGGCCGGCAAGGCGCGGTTTTTCGCTCTGCGATCAGGAAATCACGACCCGGTCGCCATCCCACTCGAACGTCGCGCGCATCCCGGCATCGCGCGTGATCTTGGCGACATAGTCTTTGACCGCTTCGCCCTCTTTCGATCGTGTGAGCACGCGCGGCTGCCCAGTCGGTTCGATCCAACACGGCAGAAAGCCGGGCTCGAACGCGGCGCCATTCCAGATGCACGACGCGATGATCGCGTTCTTCGCCTCGGGATGAAACGGATAGAGCGGATAGTCTGGATCGGGCTCGAAGCCGAACAGTTGCTTGCGCCGCTCCGCCCAGGCGCGGCGCGCGGCGTGATCGTTGCCCTTCGCCGTGAGCGCGCGCGTGACGGTAACGAAGTTACCGAGACCGTGGAAGATTGGCTTGCCGCGATAAATCTCCACGCCCTTCAAGATGTGCGGGTGGTGCCCGAGCACGAGATCGGCGCCAGCTTCGATCGCGGCCTTGCAAAGCGGGCGCTCATACATCGCCAGAGTTGCCGGCGTGTGTACCAACCCTTTGTGAAACGCGACCACAACCGCATCGACGCGCTGCTTCAACGCCTCGATATCCGCCTGCATCGTTTCTACCGTATCGGGCTCGCAGAACGTGTAGATCTTCGGCGGCCCGCCCGGTCCAGCATAATTGAGTTCGTAATGCGTCAGCACGTTGATGTAGGCGCAGCCTGCGCGCGTCGCGCTGGCCCACCCTTCGCGCGGGCCGACGCAATTGTAACTCAGAAACCCGACTTTGCTCGCACCATGCGTGAGGATCGCCGGCGCCCGCGCAGCATCGATGTTTTCCCCGGCGCCCACTGCAACGACTCCGTTTTCCTTCAGCGTCGCGATCGTGTCTTCGATCCCTTCTGCGCCGCGGTCGTGAGCGTGGTTTCCCGCGAGCGTCGCCAGATGGAAGCGCGCATTCTTTAGCGCCTTCAGGTTGTCCGGATCGCTTGCCGGCGCCGGCACGTCGCCAACGGATTCAACGCCGCGTCGCGTATGCGGGACCTCGACATGCCCGCACAGAATGTCGGCGCCGGCCAGCGTGTCGCGCGCAAGATCGAAGAAGAAACCCGTGTTCGGCTCATCGAGCACGAGATCGCCGACAGCGTAGAGCTTCATGCCGGCGCCTTTGCGTTGGCGGCGGCGCGCTCCTCATCCGTCATGAACCGCCGCACGACCTCAGCCGGCGTTTCCGCGCCGCGGATTTTTTCTGGATCGTCCGGGTTTGGCTCGGCCCACACGCGCGTTTCGAAGCCTTCCACAGCGAGACCCGCGTCCGGCAGATTGCTTGGCCGGTAGAGCCGGTGGCGCACGTTGAAGCTTGAGCGGCGCCATGCCGTGATTTCCGAGTGCATCTCCACATCGTCGCCGAAGCGCGAGGGGATCAGAAAGCGCGCCCGCACGTCCACCATCGGAATGCCGGCGATCTTGTACGTCTTCAGCATTTGCGGCTTCGGCAGGCCGGCCGCCTCGAACAACGACATCGTGCACGCATCGAAATATGCGAAGTAGCGCGGGAAGAAGACGATCCCGGCCGGATCGCAATCACCCCACTCGATCCGCAGCATGCGCTTGTTCAGGAACATCGCGCGATCCTAGCGCCGCACGAACGGCAGCGAAATCGTGGATGGGCGCGAGCGAGACGACAGGATTTGGAGGCTCGGAGCGGGCGTGAGCACCGCCCGGTCCCGCTCGCGATAATCCGCGCCCGCGATGGTCACGCGGACGCGGTGCCCTGCGCGGAAGACGTGCGACATCGGGAAGAGATCGAAGCGCACGTTTGCGGCCTCGCCCGGCGTGAGTGGCTGCGCGTCCTCACGGAACGAGCGGTGCCATGGCAGGCCCAGGTATTCGTACGGCGGCTCGGCGATGGCGCGGAGCGAAGCGCGCAGGCGCCCGTCCGTCACCGGGGTCGCCGATCCGTCTGGCGCGACATCTTCGATATACGCGAACAGGTTCGCATCCGGCGCGGACGAAACGATCCAGAGATCGGCGATCGGAAAGCCCGTGATCTCCGTATCCTGCGTGAACGGCGTGCTCGTGAATGCCGGCCCGTTCGCAGCCTGCGGGCACGGCTGCGCCATCGGCCCGCCGAGCGCGTTTTCGCAAGCCGGCTGGTAATTCACCTGGAAGCGTGTGGGCGCGCCGCCCGCACGATCGCGCAACGAGCCTTGCGACAGATGGAAGGTGCGCGTTTGCGCGTTGGCGAGCGGCAGCGTGTTCGTGCTGCGCCACACAAGGCCCTCGCCCGCATTCTGTGTTGTGTAGTGAATGCGCGGCTGGCGCTCGATGCCGTTATCGACGCCCTTCAGATAGTGATCGAAGAAACGGTGCGCCTCGGACACAAGATCGAAGCCGTTGTTCTGACAATGCAGCCACGGCCCGATCACGACATAGGTGTTCGGCACGTTCGCGAACGCGACAAGGCCCTCGCGCCGCAGATCGTCCCGCCACCCGCCGACGACGTAGAGCGCTACGCCCGAGCGGCGCACTTGATCGGCATAGGTCGAAACGCTGCCCTCGCCCCAGAACCGTGAACCGACGAGTGGCGAGTAAGAGTCGCGGTACGGCATCGACATCCACATGTCGCGCAGCACTGTGCTCTGCTGATGCTCCTCGGCGGCCTGCCGCAACAACGTGCGGCTTTCATCGCCATCGACCGGATTGGCCCGCATGTCCTCTTCGATCGTGCGCGTCGGGCCCGTGCCCCAATTCGCGAAAATGCCGCCGCGCAGCATGCCTTCGTACTTGTTCCAGGAAAAGCAACCCGCGAACGCGGCGCGCAACGAGGGCGGCCGCGTGGTGATGACGTGCATCGCCGCTTCGCCCGTGTTCGAGCATCCGAACACGCCGACAGCACCCGTCGACCACGGTTGCGCCGCGAGCCATTCAGTGACGGCGTAAGCGTCCTGCGCTTCGTTGCGATCGTGATAGCCGCGCCGCGCGCCAAACGACGCATCCGAACCGCGCCGCCCGACGACGGCGACGACATATCCGTAGCGCACCAGGCGCGTCATGCCGCCGACGAAGCTCACGTCCGGCCGGTCTTCCGGCGGCGATCCGCGATTGACGGTGTGGTGCCACAAGACGGGGTAGCGCCCTTCGACGGCGCGGCCATTGTTGGCGGGGCGATAGAGATCGACGGCCAGACGCACGCCATCGCGCATCGGCAAATAGAACGACGTGCGCACCATGCCGTCCGCGACGGGCGGCGCGTAACCCTGATAGGAACCGAAGGCCGAAACGCGTTCTTGCGCCCACGCGGGCGCGCCGAACAGCGCAAGGAGCGCACACACCAAAGCGGCCACGCGCATCGCATCCCTCCCCGCCGCGCATCTTGCGCGATCGTTGTTTCTTTGTATTGTATGCTATACAAACTAAATGACAAGCGCGTGATAGCGCAAAGTGTGTCCGTTGACCGCGCGAGACCGGGGAGACACCCTGGCGCTAGGAGAGGAAAGCGATGGCGGGCGAAGATGAAGCGGGCCGTATTGGCACGAAACTGCTTTGGCGCTTGGTTGCGCCGATCACCTTCCTAACACTGCTCTCCTCGCTCGATCGCGCGAACGTTTCCTTCGCCGCTTTGCGCATGAACGCCGACATTGGCCTCACGCCGGAGATGTACGGCATCGGCGTCGGCACATTCTTCTTTCTTGGCTTTATCGGCTTCCAGTTTCCGCACGCGCTTTCGCAACGCCTGCTCGGCGCGCGTATCTGGATCACGACGTGGGTGACGCTCTGGGGCCTCGCCGCGACGGCGATGACGTTCGTGAACACGCCCACCGAATTTTACGTGCTGCGCTTTGTGCTGGGCGTGTGCGAGAGCGGCTGGGCGCCCGGCATCATCTATTACATGTCGCAATGGGCGCCGCGCCGCTTCCGCGCCTCTTCGATCGCAGGCTCGATGCTGGCGATCCCGCTCTCCATCATCATCGGCGGCCCGCTCTCGGGCCTCCTGATGACGATCCAGAACCCGGTCGGCATCGAAGGCTGGCGCTTCATGTTCTTCGTCGAGGGCGCGGCCACCGTCGCGTGCGGGATCGCGGCGTATTTCTACTTCCGCAACACGATGGAAGAGGTGCGCTGGCTCTCGGATAGCGAGCGCACCTGGATCCGAGCAGAGCTGGAGCGTGACGCGGCGAGCGCGCCGCCTGAGCAAGCGGCGAATTTCGGCGCGGTGCTACTGAGCCCACGCATTTGGGCCGCTGCGGGCGTGTGGTTCACGCTACTCTCCGGCGCCTACGCCATCATGTTCTGGCTACCGCAGGTCATCCGTTCGCTCGGCGGCGGCAACGATCTGGAAGTGAGCGTGCTTTCGGCGCTGCCGTGGGTCGGCGTCGGCGCCGGCATGATGCTCAACTCATGGCATTCGGACAAAACGCAAGAACGCTATTGGCACATCGGCCTTGCCGCCGTGCTTGCCGCCACAGCGCTCGTCGCCGCGGCGCTCGCAGGCCCAACGCCGATGGCGCTGATGTTCCTCGTTATCGCCGGGCTCGGTCTTGGCGGCGCACAAGGCGCCTACTGGGCTTTGCCGACGAGCTTCATGACCGGTGGCGCCGCCGCGGCCGGCGTTGTGTTGATCAACACGGTCGGCTCATCCGGCGGTGTCGTCACGCCGCCGCTGATCGGTTGGATTCTGCAAGGAAACGAAAGCATCCAAGCGCCGATCTTCACCGTCGCCGGCTTTATGGTGACTGGGCTTGTGTTGTTGCTGATCGTGCGTGCGCTTGAGCCGCGCGGCGGCGGGCGCGCGCCAGCCGAAGCGGTGCGCGCGCACTAAGCGCTTTAGCTTTCGAGGTGGAACGTCAGGCCAGCGCGCTCGTGCACGCGCTTGATGAGCGGCTCGCCCATCGCTGCGAGCGGCGACCAGCACCCGCCCGGCGTCGTCGAACGCGGCGTGTTCGCAAGCACGATGGCCGATTCCGCGAGGATCTTCGACGTCGAGCCGTAGCCGGGGTCTTTGTCGCCCTTCACAGCGGCGCGCACCGTGCGGCCGTCGGCGTATTCCGCGACGAAGAGGATGTCATAGCTGCCGTTCTCGCGCTCTTCCTTGGTGGGGCCCTCGCCCGGCTTCGGCTGCGCGCTCATGTCGAAGGCTGGGGCAGGCGCGTTGCGATCCTTCACCATCTGCATTTCGTCATACTGAAAGTCCTGCCCATAGGGGTGGCCCAACAGGAAATTCGTGCGGTGCACGGCCTTCGTGTTGATCGCCGCCATCATGAACGGGATCACCCATGAACCGACGGTCGCGTCTTCATATGGTTGCTGGTCATTCGGCTGCGCGGGGCCCTTGAATCCAGGCGTGAGCGCGAACGGATTGGTCAGCACAGCGATAAGGCCGGGGTCCTTCTGCGCTGCAGCCATCGTGGCCATGCCGCTCGCAAGCGTGCCGCCGGAAGCGCCGCCAACAATCGATCGCACACGCCCACGCACGCGCGGCGCAGCGCTCCCATATTTCTGCTTCGCCGCCTGCTGCACGAAGAACACGCCGCCGTCGAACGGGATCGAGTCGAACCCGCACGAGAACACGAGGCGCGCGCCGCTCTTCTTCGCGGCCGCATCATGCGCCGCCATCATCTGCGCGATCCAATGCGACTCGCCCGTGAGATCGACGTAGTCCGTGCCTGTTTCCGCGCATGCGGCGACGAGGCCGTTGCCGTAAAGCTGATACGGGCCGACGGTCGAGATCACGACTTTGGCTTGCTTGGCCATTGCGGCGAGCGAGGCGGCATTGTCAGAATCCGCGACGATGAGCGCCAGCGACGCCGGCGCGCCGATGAGATCGCGAATTTCCTTGAGCTTGGCTTCGCTGCGGCCGGCCATCGCCCATTTCACATCGCGCCCGACGCCGTAGGCGGCGTTCAGATATTCGGCGACAAGCCGGCCCGTGTAGCCGGTCGCTCCATAGAGCACGATGTCATAGGTCCGCGGCGCGTCGCTCATATTTGCCTCCCTGTGTGTGCGCACTCCAAGCGCAGCGGGCGCGCGCCCGCAAGCCTCGGCCTCGCTTGACGGCCATTAGTACGCACTACATACAGTTAGAAACGGCCGCTATTCGAAGCCGAGGGAGAACGCCGCGATGAGCACGCAAAAACGCCCCTTCCGCGCCGATCACGTCGGCAGCCTGCTGCGCCCGCAAATGTTGCTCGATGCGCGCGAGATGGCGGCGGCTGGCAAACTCTCACGCGCCGAACTTCGCGCCGCCGAAGACGCAGCGATCAAGCAAGCGATCGCATTCCAGGAAGACATCGGTCTTAAGGGCGTCACCGACGGGGAGTACCGCCGCACTTACTTCCACATCGACTTTCTCGAGCAGATCGATGGCGTCGAAGCGGAGATGACGGGGATCGCCTCGAAGTTTCACCGCCAAGACGGCGATCTCGATTTCGCGCCGCCTAAGCTCGTCATCAAGGACAAACTGAAGCGCGCGCGCGCGATCGAAGGCGCGAATTTCGATTTCCTGAAAGCGAACACGAAGCAAACCGCGAAGATCACGATCCCCTCTCCGAGCATGGCGCACTTCCGTGGCGGGCGCGCCGCCGTGAGCGAAGCCTCTTATCCGGAGATGGCGCAGTTCTTTGCCGACCTGGCGCGCGTCTATCGCGAAGAGATCGCCGATCTCGGCGCGCGCGGCTGCCGCTACCTGCAGATGGACGACACCAACCTCGCCTATCTGTGTGACCCAGCGCTCCGTGATGGCGCGCGTGCGCGCGGCGAAGATCCCGATGCGCTGCCGAAGCTCTACGCCGACCTGATCAACGACGCGCTCTCTGGCGCGCCGAAAGACATGATCACGGCCGTCCACCTGTGCCGTGGCAACTTCCGGTCGGCTTGGGTTGCTGAAGGCGGCTACGATCCGGTCGCGGAAGTGCTGTTTGGGCAGATCAACGTCGACGGCTTCTTCCTCGAATACGACAACGACCGCTCTGGCGACTTCACGCCGCTGCGCTACGTGCCGAAGAACAAATTCGTCGTGCTTGGCCTCGTGAGCTCAAAACTGCCGGAGCTGGAATCCAAGGACGATCTAAAGCGCCGGATCGACAGCGCGACGGCGCACGTGCCGCTCGAGCAGCTTTGCCTCTCCCCGCAATGCGGGTTTTCCTCGACCGTCCACGGCAACGACATCACGGTCGATGATCAGCGGCGCAAACTGGCGCTCTGCGTTGAGACGGCGCTTGACGTTTGGGGTGCGCTCTAGAAGCGCCGGCGTGCGCGCGCTGCTGTGCGAACGCGGCGCGTCGTGTGCGCGACGTAGCGGCGGCCGGCGTTGAGCCACGCCATCCAGCGTGGCGGCGCGTTCAAACGCGCAACGATGCGTCCAGGAATTTCGGCAAACGCACGCAAGGCGCGCGTCATCGCCAAGTGGCGATCGCAGGGCATTAGACTAAGTACGCAGCGGTGGCGCGAGATCGAGATCCGAGATCGCCCGGCGCAGACGCGCATTCTCGGCTTCGAGCTGTTTGATACGTTGGATTTGATCGAGCTTCAGGCCGCCGAAATCACGGCGCCAACGGAAGTAGGTCGGCTCCGTAACGCCGATCGCTTTTGCCGCTTCGCCAATTGAAACGCCGCGCGCAATCAGCTCGTGCGCACGCTGGAGCTTCGTGGCAATTTCTTCCGGCGTATGGCGTTTCCATCGCATAGTCGTCGTCCCCGCAGCCTGAGGGCGCCGGACAGCCGTGGACGTTCGCGCGTCCTCTTATACGGCTGACCGCCCCACTACGCCGGTCAGGCGACACAAAGTTACCGGGACACGAATTACGCGAGCATGACGGCTAGATGACGACGTTGTCATCTCGCTCGCCGATGGGCGGCGCAACGGCCGCGCTTGGAAAATGAAGCATCAAACGGGCGCCGCGCCCCGGCGCGGAATCGAGGTCGATCCTCCCACCGTGAAGATCGACGATGCTCTTTGCAATTGGCAGACCTAGGCCAATACGGCCGTCGACGCCGGTTCGCGCCCGATCGGCCCTGTAGAAGCGGTCAAAGATGTGGGGTTGGTCGGCCAGCGCGATCCCCTCGCCCGTATCGGCGATCTCGATGGTCACATCGCCGG
>CAZXNY010000019.1:0-16527 GCA_964642205.1 uncultured Caulobacteraceae bacterium | reverse complement strand
CGAATGTGCACGTCGCGCGCGACCAAACCGAAAAAAGTGCGGAACGCCTCTTCGGCGTTTTCAAACTTGAGCAAACCAGCGCCGCGCGCTGCTTCGAGAACGGGCTTCAGCCGCTCGCCCAACGCGAAGCGCCCGTTGCCAAGCACCACCGCGCCGAGATCGGCCGTGTCATCCGCCGCATGCCCGATCGCGAGCCGGTTGAGCGCGAGCGAGGTTTCGCTCGAAACCACCTTCAGCCAATCGCTCGCAAATTGCGTGAGCCGCGCCACGAGCGCCGCACGATCGATCTTCGCGCCGGCGGGCTCGACGCGCACTTGCGCCGCCTGCCAGCGCACGATCGCATTCAACAGCCCGTCGCGGTCGCCGTACCAGCGATAGAGCGACTCCTTGGAGCAATTGGCCTCCGCCGCCAGCGCGCTCATCGTGAGGCGCCCGCCATCGCGGATCAGCAGCCTGAGCGCCGCATCCAGCACCTCGCGCTGGCGCGCGGTGGGCGCATCGCTTTCCGGATCGCTCTTTGGCGCGGGTTTCTTCAAAGCCGTCATGGTACCGTACGTTACGGTTCGATCCGTAGAGCCAGATCACAGCGCCGTCAAGCCGGTTGGCGAGCCGCACCGAATGCGGCTAACCCCTCCCGCATCATGACAGACGCTTCCGAGATCATCGATTTCTGGCGCGACGCGGGCCCAAAGGCCTGGTTCGCAAAGGATGACGACTTCGACGCCATCGTCCGCGCCATGTTCGAGGAGTCGCACCACGCGGCCGCGCGCGGCGAACTCAAAGCGTGGGAAGAAACCCATGAGGGCGCGCTCGCGCTTCTGCTGCTGCTCGATCAGTTCCCGCGCAACATGTATCGCGGCTCCGCGCACGCCTTCGCGACGGATGGACTGGCGCGCCAGATCGCAACGCGCGCCGTCGATCGCGGATTCGACCGGATGGCGTCGGGGGACATGCGGGCGTTCTTCTATCTGCCGTTCGAACATTCCGAGCGCGCGGAAGACCAGGCCCGCTCCTGCGCGCTCTTCGTGACGGCTGAAGACGAGAACAACATCAAATGGGCGCGCCTCCACGCCGAGATCATCGGAAAATACGGCCGCTTCCCGCATCGCAATGAAGCGCTCGGCCGCGAAAGCACGGCAGAGGAATTGGCGTTCCTGGAGAGCGGCGGCTTCAAGGGATGAGCTACGATTGGCGCGCGGGCGGCGTCTTCTACCAAGTATATCCGCGCAGCTTTCGCGACTCGAACGGCGATGGCGTCGGCGATCTTCGCGGCGTCACTGAGAAGCTCGATCACATCGCCAAGCTCGGCTGCGATGGCGTGTGGCTCTCACCGTTCTTCAAATCGCCGATGAAGGATTTCGGCTACGACGTTTCGGACTATCAGGACGTCGATCCCCTGTTCGGCACGCTCGCGGATTTCGACGCGCTCTTGAAGCGCGCGCATGAGCTCGGCCTGAAGCTCATCATCGATCAGGTCTATTCGCACTCCTCCGATCAGCACGCTTGGTTCACCGAAAGCCGCGCGTCACGTGACAATCCAAAGGCCGATTGGTACGTCTGGGCGGACGCAAAGCCCGATGGCGCCCCGCCCAACAATTGGCAGGCGATGTTCGGCGGGCCGTCCTGGACGTGGGACGCGCGCCGCAGGCAGTACTACCTGCACAATTTCCTAAGCTCGCAGCCCGATCTCAACGTGCGCAACCCAGAGGTCGCGGACGCGCTGCTCGGCGCCGCGAAATTCTGGCTCGATCGCGGCGTCGATGGCTTCCGGCTCGATGTCGTGAACTTCTGCTGCCAGGACGTTGCATTGCGCGATAACCCGCCGCGTCCGCATGAGCAAACGCCGCACAAACCCAACCTCTTCCAATGGCAGAAATACGCCTACTCGCAGCCCGACACGCTCAAATTCGTCGCGCGTCTCCGCGCGCTGACCGATAGCTACAAAGACCGCTACCTGCTCGGCGAGATTTTCGACGACGATCCGCTCGCGCGCCAAAAAGAATATACCGACGGGCCAACGCGCCTGCACAGCGCGTACAGCTTCGTGTTGCTCAACGCAGTCCAAGCGACGCCCGCGCTCTTTATCGACGCAATGTCCGGCTGGAACGATCATCCGGGCGCGCCGGCGTGGAGCCTCTCGAACCACGACGTGCCGCGCTACACGTCGCGCCTCGCCAACGACGACCCGCAACGCATCCGCGCGCTCATGGCGCTGCTGATATGTCTGCGCGGCGGTATCTACCTCTACCAGGGCGACGAACTCGGCTTGCCGCAAGCGAGCGTGCCCTACGAGCGTCTGCAAGATCCCGAAGCGATCGCGTTCTACCCGAACAACCTCGGCCGTGACGGCGCGCGCACGCCCATCCCGTGGGACGCAACCGCCAACATGGCCGGTTTCACCAGCGCCCCCGATGCGTGGCTCCCGCTCGATCCGCGCCACAAGGCGCTCGCCGCCGATGCGCAGGAGAAGGACGCGACCTCGATGTTCGCGTTCACGCGCGATCTCATTGCGCTGCGCAAAGCACACGCCGCGCTTAGCAGCGGCGCCTGGGCCGCGATCGATGCGCCCGAAGGCGTGCTCGCCTTCACGCGCACCGCTCAGAACGAAACCGTGTTGTGCGTCTTCAATCTTGGCGACAAGGATGCGCGCTTCGTGCACGCGGCGCTGACCAAGCAGCCGCTGTTCATCTCCGGCGGCGCCGCGCTCTCGAATGACGCCGCGACGCTTCCACCGAACAGCGTGCTGATTGTGTGACGCCTCGGCGTCAGCCAAACCCAAACTCATTCCGGACGACGCGCAGCGTCGATCCGGGACCCAGGGGCAAATGTGATGCGTCCGGCCCTGGGTTCCGGTTCGCGCATTCGCGCGCCCGGAATGAGGGAGCTGATATTGCGAGAGTGACGTTGGCGCTTAGCGCCAGCCCGCGATGCCGACGTCCGCGACGAAGCGCCATTCGCCTTCGAAGTCGCGCGTCCACACGGTCACGTATTGTGTCGGCGCGCTTTCGCCGGCCGCATTCGTGTAAGTCGCGCGCCCCCACGTCCAACCCATGTCGCCGCGCGTGGAGACTTGCGCGTCTTCCGGCGCCCACACGAGGCGCGCGCCTTCAGAAAACTCACCTGCGATCGCTTGCGGGCCAACAGCAGGCGTCTGCCCCGAGCGGAACAGCTTGCCGTTCTGCGCGGCGTAGCGCGCGAACGCGGCACGAACGCCTTCAGCCTGCGCGAGCGCGTTGAACGCCCGGTCCACGTCGAGCAATTCGCGGCGCGCTGCGGCGGCCAGCTCTTCTTCGGTGCGCGAACCGCCAAGATCGGAAACGCGCCGCGCCAGCGCGCCGATTGCATCCGAGCCCATGCACGAACGCGTTGCGCTCGCGCTGCGGCGATCGGCGTAAATCTCAACGTAAATGCGCTCGCCGGTCGGGCAGCTCGCGTTGCCGTCCGACCCGATCGCCGCAGTCGTGAGCGCAGAGCGCGCGAGGCGGTCGATCTCCGCGCGCGTCGCCGCAGCAGGCGTGCTGACGACCGGCGTGTCCGGTCCCCAGAGCCACCATCCTGTCGACGGATGCCCAGTGAAGCGGCGCAGCGCGAGCCGGTTCGTCTCCGGCCCTGAATCGTAACGCACCACGCGCGCGACGCCGCCTTGATACGGCGCGGTCGTGACGCGCACAGAAAGATCGACGCCATCGGCCGCGAGCACAGGGCGCCCGCCCGTCGTCGGCAACAAATCCGCAGCGACCAAACGCGTCGCCCAATCAGGGGCGCGCAAAGTAAGATTTTGCGCCAGCGCCGGCGCCGCAAGCGCGCACGCAACCACAAACGCTGTCAGCACACGCCGCATCGGTTCACTCCCCCAACACACTTTCGGAGACTCTATCAGTTCTTGTCCGGGCCGCGGTGGATGGAAAGCACACCGGTGCGGCTCACTTCCACCAGCCCAAGCGGGCGCATCAGCTCAACGAAGCTCTCGATCTTCCCGCTCGCGCCCGTGATCTCGAAGATGAAACTCTCGAGCGTGGTGTCGATCACGTGCGCGCGAAAGATTTCCGAGAGCCGCAGCGCCTCGATCCGCTCGGCGCCTTTGGAGCGCACTTTCACGAGCGCGAGTTCCCGCTCCACGCCCGCCGGATCCATGGTCACGTCGATCACTTGGCGCACCGACACGATGCGTTCGAGCTGCGCCTTGATCTGATCGAGGATGATCGGCTGGCCGCTCGTCACGATCGTGATCCGGGAAGCGTGCTGGGTCTTGTCCGTCTCGGCGACGGTTAGGCTCTCGATATTGTAGCCCCGGGCCGAGAAGAGGCCGACGACGCGCGCCAGCACCCCCGGCTCGTTATCGACCAGAACGGCGAGGGTGCGGTGTTCGGAGGCTTGTTCAGTACGCGGCGGCATCGCGCGCTTCTACCGGCGCTTGCGCCCTTGTCCAACGCCGGCGCGATTTCGGCACTCCAATGGCCAAAACGAAGCAGTCACTACATTACCTTACGTGAACGTCATGCGATGAATATTTTCGACAATGTTCATTTTTCCCTTGTCAGCCGTCAGAGGCCCGGGCACAAAGACGTTGTGACTGTTCCCGTCACGTCTCCCGGGAAAATCGCCATGATCCGCACCATTCTCGCCACGACGCTCTCGGCCGTCGTCCTCACAACCGCCTTCGCCGCCCCCGCTTTCGCCCGCCCGCGCGACTTCGTCGCTCAGCTGAGCCAGCCTGTCGCCGAGCAAGTCCAAATCGTCGCCGACGGCGCGGTCTGGACGTGCTTTGGCGACAGCTGCACCGCGCGCGTTGACGGCGCCGCCTCGCTCTCAGGCTGCCGCCAAATCTCCAGCCGCGTGGGCGCGTTGCGCACCTATGGCTCGGAGACGGCGCCGCTGTCCGAAGCGCGCCTGGAAGCGTGCAACGAAGCGGCCGCGCCCGCGCAAACGCTGAACGCGTCGAACGCGCCGAACTAACGGAATTCCCGGCGCCTGATCCTGCCCGGTCGGGCGCCGGAACCCATCTCTCAACCCACCTCGGCCGCCCGCTCCCCCCGGAGCGGGCGTTTTTTTACGCGCCGCGGCCGCGCAGCCCGGCGAGCCACGCGTCCGGCGCGCAGGGGCGTACCGTGAGCGCCAAAGCCGTCCGGTCTTCGCCGATCGGCGCGCGCACCGCGCCGGTGAGTTTGTTGCGCATCTGATGCGACACCGGCCGTAGCCAGCCATCATCGCCGCGTTGCAGGACCAAGCGCCCTTCCATGCCGCGGCCCTGCGGCAGCTCGTAATCGATCGACACGCGCATGCCCGCAGCCGTGTAGGTCTCATGATAGCGTGGGCGTACAAACAACGCTTCGCGCTCTGAACCATAGACCGCCGCGATGGCGTCTTCGCCGAATTCGAGGCCGACGCCAGCCGCGCATGCGGCCGGGCCCGCGCTCCACAGGCCGTGAAGCGCGCGCGGCGGACCGGCGTCGCAGCCGGCCGTCAGAGCGAGGAGGCCGCCCAAGAGGAGCGCACGCCACATGCGCTCCACATCCGCCGTGTCGGTTGACGAGCCCTAAACGCGGCGCGCCCGCGACACATCCACAACAGAAAGGACACACTCCCACGTCTTTTTTGCTGCACACGCTGGCGTGTGGAAACCGGCGCGCCCACTTAGCCGTAGGTTCTCAAGATGGATTCCGGCGCTCTCCCGAAAAGTTCCAAGCATGCGCCGAACGCGTCGGCGCTGCTCGCGGAACTGCATGACGCCTTTCCGAACGAGAAAGTCACCGTCGATGAGCTGATCGACCGGCTCGAGGGCCGCGCCATCGGTCTGCTGCTGCTGATCCTTGCGCTGCCGATGTGCATCCCGAACGTGCCCGGCATTTCCACGATCTTCGGCCTGCTGCTCGTCGCGCCCGGCGTTCAGATGATGCTGGGCGGGCGCAAGCTCTGGCTGCCGCGCCGGGTGCGCGCGTGGTCCTTCTCCCGCGAGGGCCTGCAGCGCGCCATCCAAGTTGCCAACCCATACCTGAAGCGCATCGAGAAGCTGATCCGCCCGCGGCTTTCGTTCCTCACGCAGGCGCCGTTCAGCTTCCTGTTCGGCTTCCAAGTGCTTGTGATGGCGTTCGTGCTGGTGCTGCCGATCCCGTTCGGCAATTGGCCGCCAGCGATGACGCTCGCGATGATGGCGCTCGCCTTGTTGCAACGCGACGGCGTCTTGATGCTGCTCAGCGTGCCGGCCGCCGCGCTCTCGGTTGGGATTGCCTATGCCGGCGTGCGCATCGGCTGGGCCGCACTGGTTGAGCTTGGCCAGATCCTCGCGGGCTTCTTCACGTACTTCGCTGGCGGCTAGCAGCTCCGGCGCACCAGCCAGCCAAGCCGCGCGCCATCTGCGCCATCGACAGGTTCAACCGTGCGGCACGGCTGTGTGCGTGGCGGCGGGCCTGGCGCGCGCACGAATTCCGGATCGCCTTCGCCGCTGCGGCGGTCGAGATCGCTGACCGGCTCGAACGCGCTGATCTGGCCGCCGTCGGCGGTCACCAGGCACTCGGCGCGCCCGCCATCGTTTTCGCGCAGGCGCACGGAAATGATCGCGTCATCGAGCGCGCTGGCGATCGTCACGCGCGCCGGCGGCGTGGTGACGCGCGTCAGGCACGCATCGATCGCCGGCAGCATTTCACCGACGACCGACGCCCAGCTGGCGCGCGGGCCGGCGCCAACGCCGCGCTGCGCGCAGCCCTGATACGCTACGCCCTCAAACAGAACATGCGCGCTGTATTGCGTGCTGACGTTGTTCGGCAGCGTGCAGGCTTCGGCTTTGATCGTGATCGTCAGCGGCCCAGCGACAACATGCATGCCGCGTTCACGGTACTGGCGATCCTCCGGAATGCCGCCGTCTTGCCCAAGGCCCGGGCGCACGAACGAGGCGTAGTCGCCCAGCAGCTGCAGCTCCCACGCGCCTTCACCGGCCGCGACATCGCCAAGCGCGCCCGATGCTTGGAAGTCACCTTCGTAAAGCACGCGCTGATCGGCGTTGGCTTGGCCGCCAAGCGCCGCGAGCTGTTCAGCCGCGGCCGCAGCTTCAAGCGCCTCAACATCTTGCCCGCCATCTTCGGCGGCGGGCGGCGCTTCGGCCTGCTGGCGGTTGCACGCAGGCGCGAGCATGGCGAACGCAAGCGCCGCCACGATGGCTCCTGCCTTGGTCCAGCGTGCCGGACTCATCCCAACTCCACCCCAGCCCCGGCCCAGTTTTGCACGGCGCGGCCGCGCCAACACCCTGGCCTTGCAGTACTATACGCCCATGCACCGTGATTCCGGCGCCGCATTTTACGAGTTTTTCGCTGGCGGCGGCTTGGCGCGGCTCGGGCTTGAGCCAGCCTTCGCCTGCGCTTTCGCCAACGACATCGACCCCGCCAAAGGCCGCGCCTACGAGGCCGCGCATGGCAAGGGCGTGTTCCAGCTTGGCGACGTGTGGTCGCTGAATGCCGCAGACTTGCCGGGCTGCGCCGCGCTCGCCTGGGCTTCCTTCCCTTGCCAAGACCTCTCGCTCGCCGGCGCCCGAGGCGGGCTCGCCGCGCCACGCTCGGGAGCGTTCTGGGGATATTGGCGCCTGATCGAGGCGCTCGCCGCTGAGGACCGGGCGCCAGAGACGCTGGTGCTGGAGAACGTCACCGGCCTTCTCACCTCGCATGGCGGGGCGGACTTTTCCGCGATCGTCGGCGCGCTCACGTCCGGCGGCTACCGCGTCGGCGCGTTGGAGATCGACGCAGCGCACTTCACACCGCAGTCGCGCGCACGCGTGTTCATCGTTGCGACGCGCGCGTCGGTTGCTTCGGATCTCGTCGCGGCCGCGCCATCGCTTCCGTTTCATTCGCCTGCCCTCGTGAACGCGGTCGGCGTGTTACCGGAAGCCGTGCGTGCAAACTGGCTGTGGTGGCGCTTGCCGGCGCCAGCCGCACGCAACACCACGCTCGCCGATATTTTGGATCGCGGCGAAAACTGGGACGACCAGGAAAAGACCAACCGCCTGCTCGGCATGATGAGCCCAGCGCAGCGCGCGCGCGTGCTCACGCTCAAGAAGTCGGGCGCGACCAGCGTCGGCGCGCTCTTCCGGCGCATTCGCGTGGAAGATGGCAAGCGCGTGCAGCGCGCCGAAGCTCGGTTCGATGGATTGGCTGGGTGCCTGCGCACGCCCGCCGGCGGATCGAGCCGGCAGACGCTGCTGGTGATCGACCGCGGCATCGTGCGCTCACGGCTCATCAGCCCGCGTGAAGCGGCGCGGCTGATGGGCGTCTCCGATGCGTACCCACTGCCGCGCACAACGACGGACGCGCTGCATCTCTTCGGTGACGGCGTGTGCGTGAGCGCGGTGAAATATCTGAGCGATCATCTGCTCGCCCCGCTCGCTGGAATGCGCGCGCGCGAAGCAGCGTAAGCGCCCCAATGGCGCGCGCCGACGTCTTCGACGAAACCAAGCGCTCCGCCGTGATGCGCGCAGTGAAAAGCGCAGACACGAAACCCGAACTGAAAGTGCGTTCCGCCGTGCGCGCACTCGGTGCTGGCTATCGCCTGGGCGGATGGGGCTTACCCGGAAAACCAGACCTCACATTCCCTGGCCGTCGCGCCGCGATCTTCGTGCACGGCTGCTTCTGGCACGGCCATGATTGTAAGCGCGGCGCGCGCGCGCCGAAAGACAACGCCGCCTACTGGCAAGCCAAGATCGCCCGCAACGTCGCACGCGATGCCCGCACGCTCGAAGCGCTGCTCGCCGATGGCTGGCGCACGCTTGTCATATGGGAGTGCGAGACGCGCGACAGCGGCGCGTTGCGCAGAACACTGTCCGCGTTTCTCTGCCGTTAGACACGCTCCCCGGACGATGCGCAGCATCGATCCGGGGCCCAGGGCAAAGCGCACGACACGCGCCCTAGGCCCCGGCTCTCCGCTTCGCTCCGGCCGGGGAGCGGCGTAAAAGCAAGGAAAACGGGAGGGGTTCATGTTTGCTGGACATTACGCACCGGCGTTCGCCGCTAAAGCGCTGAAGCGCCCGCCATCGTTGGGCGCGGCTTTCGTCGCCGTGCAACTCGTCGATGTCGCGTGGGCCGGTTTCATCCTCACGGGCGTCGAACACGCGCGCATCACGCCGGGCTATCTCGCGCTCAGCGATCTTGAACTTTACGACATGCCATGGACGCACTCGCTGGTCGCGGCGCTCGCGTGGAGCGCGGTCGCCGCAATCGTCTATGCGCTGCTGGACCGCAAGAGCGGCTGGCCTGCAGCGCTCGCGATCGGCGCGCTCGTGTTCTCACATTGGGTGCTCGACCTCGTTGTGCACGCACCCGATCTTGCGCTCTATCCCGGCGGCGCCGAGCGCTTCGGCTTTGCGCTGTGGGACAATCCCCCGCTCTGGGCGCTCGCGGAAATCGGCCTCTTCGCGTTGTGCTTTGCCATTTACCTGCGTTCGACGCAGCCGAACGGCGCGGCTGGCCGTTTCGCGCCGTGGATCGTCGCCGGACTGATGATGGCGGTGCTCGCGTTCGAAAAACTTGGCCCCGGCCAAGACGGCATCGAACAAGCCGCGCTCTCGGCGCTGATCGCCTACGCGCTGTTCGCGGCGCTTGGCTTCTGGCTTGACCGTGTGCGGAGCGTGAAGGCTTAAGCGGCGCGGGTCGCGCCCGAAGGCGCGCCGCCAAGCACCCGCGCGCATTCATCGAGCAGCGCAGTGGGCGTGAGAGGCAACAGAACCGCGCCGTCACAGCCGCATTCGCGGGCCATCGCCGCATCGCCCTCATTCTCGACGAGCGCGAGAAGCGGCGTGCCCGCATTCGGCCCGCCCGTGCGCAGCATGCCGGCGATGTCGATCGCATCCATCTCTGGCAAGCGCTGATCGGCGATCACCAGATCGTAGCGCGCCTCGTGCAGCATCTCGAGCGCGCGTGCGCTGCTCTCGGCCATATCGAACTGCGCGTTGGTCTGATCGAGCGCTGCCGCGATCAGACGGCGCTCTTGCGAGCTGTGCGTGACGACGAGATACCGCGCGGCCTCGCGCACCTTGCGCTCTGCGGCGCGCGCGATCTCCGCTTCGATCACGAACGAGAACATCGAGCCCTGGCCCGGCGTCGACTTCGCGGCGAGCTTGGCGCCCATTAGCCGCGCTAGCTTTGCGCTGATCGCAAGCCCGAGGCCGCTGCGCTTGCCATTCGCCGCGCGCCGCTCACCTAAGTGCAGCGCAAGATCGGCGCGGCTCATGCCAACGCCAGTATCGGCCACCGCAACGCCAAGCCGGACATGCCCAGACTTCTCACTCGGCGCGGCCTGGAGCCGCACGCGCACGCCGCCGCTCTGCGTAAACTTCACCGCGTTGGATGTGAGGTTGAACAGAATTTGCCGCACGCGCACCGGATCAATCAGCACTTCCTTGGGCGCATTGTCCGCGATGTCGAAAAAGAGCTCCAAACCCTTGTCTTCGGCTTGCGGCCGGAACGCATTGACGACGCTCTTGACCAGATTGCGCGGATCGGTCGGCCGCTTCTGGATCGCGAGACGCCCGCTCTCGATCGCATCGAGATCGACCAGGTCGTCCAGCACCGCCGCGAGCACTTCGCTTGCTTCGATCAGCGCATCGACTTGCACGCGCGCTTCCGGCGGCAGCGACAGCCGGCGCAGCACTTCGGCCGAACCGGTGAGCGCCGTCATCGGCGTGCGCACTTCGTGGCGCATAATGCCGACGAAGTCGGCCCGTGCTTCCACGGCCTGCCGCGAAGATTCCTGAATCCGTGACGCCGCATCGAGCGCGCGGCGGTTAGCGGCGTCCGCGTTGCGCAGCGAGCGCCACATCGCATAGCCATAAAGCGCCATCAGCGCGATCGCGAGGATCGGCGCAAGATCCGTCATGAACCGGCTCTGCCCGCGCACGAAGAAATCAACCACCGGCACGGTTGCGGCTGTCAGCGCCGTAGCCGAGACGCCGCAGAAGAAGAGGAGGTTCGACGCCCGCAACGTCAGCAGCGCGTTCACCGCCCCGCCCATCAGCAGGAACACCGCGAGCGCATCGCCGTGGCGCGGCTCCATGAACCAAGCGATCACCGCAAGCCCATTGCCCACGATGCTCTGGAAGAACGTCCACGTAGCGTAAGCGCCGATCTTGGGTTCACGCCCCGCCTGCGTTTCCGCGAGCAGCCGCTTGGCCCAATTGCCCTCGACCGACATCAGCCCTGCCATGAGGACGGCCCAGGCCAGCGGCAGCCAGTGGCCAATCACGAGCGCGAGCACGCATGCGGCGGCGAAATAGATCAGGGTGCGGGTGAGCGCGTTCTCCACGCGCAGGCGCGCGACCGCCGCCACGGCGCTTTCGGACGCTGAAGCCGCTGCCGGCCCGCGCGGTCGGGACGAATCCCCCTTTTTCACAAGCGCTATCAGGCCACCGCCTTTGCTTACCCAGAGTTAAAGGAACCGCCCTTGAACGGCCTCAATATCGGGCCCAATGCCGGTTCCACGCGGGACCCAAAGGGCCCCTTTCGCCGTTGTGGGACCGCAATCCGTTCATCCGCCACTCAGGCGCGAACGTAGAGAGTTGATCGCGTTGAACTTTCGGCCGCCCGCCGGGGAAGCCTTTCCAAGGCACTGGGGCGCGCCTTCGGAGGGAAGTCCATGAATCTGAAAATTCTCGCGGGCGTGAGCGCGCTTCTCGTGTTCGCCGGCTGCACCACCATCGATCCGTATACCGGCGAGCGCGACCCGAACCGGGCGGCGACCGGCGCGATCATCGGCGCCCTCGGCGGGGCTGCCGCCGGCACCCTGGCGGGCGGCGATGACCGCCGCAACGCCCTCATCGGGGCCGGCATCGGCGCGCTCGCGGGCGCGGCCATCGGCGACTACATGGACGATCAGGAAACCACGCTCCGCCAGCGCCTCGCCAACACCAATGTCGGCGTCCAGCGCGTGAGCCAGAGCCAAATCCTGCTCACGTTCCCGGCCGACATCACGTTCGACTTTGACCGGTCAGACGTGAAGAGCCAGTTCGTCCCGACGCTGTCGAATGTCGGCGGCGTGCTGTCGAACTATCCGCAGACCACGGTCGATGTCGTCGGTCACGCCGATAGCGTCGGCGCTGACGCGTACAACCAACAGCTCTCCGAGCGCCGCGCGATGGCGGTGTCCTCGGTGCTGGTGAACAACGGCGTCATCCGCCAGCGCCTGATCGCGCAAGGCGCGGGCGAAACGCGCCCGATCGCCGATAACGCAACGCCAGACGGCCGCGCGCGCAACCGCCGCGTGGAAGTCTATATCAGCGCGTTCCAGTAAGCTGATCTGAGAACGGAGCGGCCGGCGTGACAGCGCCGGCCGCTTTTTTCATGCCCTGAGAGCACGACCAAACATGCGAAATCTCGCCGCCCTGTTTGCTTTTGCGTTCGCCGCCGCCTGCGCGCCGACGGCATCGGAAGCGCCGCCCGCAACGGCCGCCGCCGCGCCGGCAACGCCCGCAGCTGAAGCTTCCTCGTCAGATCCCTGGGCGAACGCGCGCGCGGCGGGCATCGATTTTCGCGCCATCGGCCAAGAACCGGGCTGGCTGCTTGAGATCGACGATGGCGGGCGCATGACGCTGCAATACGATTACGGCGAACAACGCGCGGACTTCGCGGCGCCCACGCCGAACACGGCGCAGGAATTCGTCACTGTGTACGAAGCGCGCGCAGGGCAAAACACGGTCAACGTCACGATCCGCCGCGCGCCCTGCCAGGACGCGATGAGCGGTGAGAATTTCCCATCGCGCGTGACCGTGCGCATCAACGACCGGACGCTCGAAGGCTGCGGCAAATCTCCCTAAACACCCCGGCGGCACGCGAGAGAGCCGCTCTCGCGCAAACACCGGCGGCCATCCATGCGCATTTCTGTGACCGGCACATCCGGATCGGGAAAGACGACCTTCTCGGAAGATCTGTCGAATGCGCTCGGCGCGCCGCACGTCGATCTCGACGCGATCAATTGGCAGCCTGATTGGTACGACCTCAGCAAGAAAGAGCCTGAAGAGTTCAAGCGGCGTGTTCAGCAGGCCGTGCAGGCCGATGCGTGGGTCGCGAGCGGCAATTACTCAATCGTTCGCCCCTTCATCCTCGCGCGCGCCACGCACATCGTCTGGCTCGATTACCCAAAGCGCATCGTGATGCGCCGCGTGATCCAGCGCTCCTTCGCGCGCGCCATCGAAGGCCACGAACTTTGGCCTGGCACCGGCAACAAGGAAACGTTCGCTCGCTGGCGCGATAAGGACCATCCCATCCGCTGGGCATGGGATACCTACCGGCGGCGGCGTGAGCGCACGCTGGCCGAGTTCGCCGATCCCGCCCTTGCGCACATCGAGCGCATTCGTTTGAGCCACCCGCGCCAAGCGCAGCCGCTCATCCGCGCCCTCGGACAGGCACATTCATCGCAACCCGCTTGACGCTCGCAGCAATGCAGTTGAATGATCGTTCAACTGGGAGCGCGCCATGAAATCGATGATCGCCGCCGCTTTTTTCGCGCTCGCGCTCGCCAGCCCGGCTGCAGCCGAGGTGAAGGCGCGCGCCGCCGATGGCTTCGCGATCGAGCACGTCGCGGAGATCGCGGCCCCGCCTGCGGAAGTCTATCGCGCGCTCGGCCGGATCGGGCGCTGGTGGGAAAGTTCGCACACGTATTCTGGCGCCGCCGCGAACATGACGATGCCGCTCCGCGTCGGCGCATGCTTTTGCGAGCGCTGGGACGGCAGCGAGATCGAGCACGGCCGCGTCATCCTCGCGTGGCGCAATCAAGCGCTGCGACTCGATGCGCCGCTCGGGCCGCTGCAAGAGCAAGCCGTGTCGAGCATCCTGAATTTCGCGATCGCCGAGGCGCCAGGCGGATCGCGGCTGACCGTGACGATGCGCGTCAACGGCTCCTCGCTCTCTGGCCTCGAAGCGTTCGCGGCGCCTGTCGATGGCGTAATCGGCACACAGGTGCAGCGCTTCGAGCGCTTCGTGGAAACAGGATCGCCGGACGCGCCAGCGCGTTAGTCGAGCCCGTAGCTCTTCTTCTCAGCCTTCGAGAGCTGGCGCTTGGCGACGGCGTGCACCAAGTCGCGCCCGTAACGTTCGATGAGCGGCAGATCGCTGAGCTTGGCGCGTGAGACCACATCGGCATGCGGATCGTCACGATCCTGGCCGGCGACTTTCGGCGGCGTGTAGCCCTTGTAAGGCGTCGCCGCGAGTTCGACGATCCACCAGGCGCCATCGTTCAGAAGGTGCAGCTGCGTGTAGGCGTCGATTTCCCGCATGCGCTTGGCGCGTTCAGCCGCTGCAGCGGCGCGTGCATCCTCAAACCGGCGCCGCCACGCGCGCCAATGCGGGTTAAGCTTCAAGAGCCCGCTGCGCGGATGCACGTAGAGCTGGCGATAATCTTCCGTGAGCGGGCGCTCCGAGCCGAAGCGCGCGGCGGTCGTCATCACGACGCCGTCCTTCATCCGCGTGCGGATGGCGACGAAATCTTCGACGTGATCGCGCACATGCTGCTGCACCGTCGATGACGGGCGCAGATTCTCGGCGATATCGGAGAACACCTTGTTCCACGGACGCCCGACCTGCGCGTTGAGGTAGCGCTTCAGCGGCGCGAGATTTTCGTTGAGGTTCTTGGTCTTACCGGCGCGGCGCACAGGCTCACGCGCGCGCAAGGGTTCGCCGTCGTCGTCGGTGACGACGCGCGTGCGGCCGGGGCGGGCGCGCTTACCGGCATGGTCGTGGCGCGGGCGCTCCACGATGACTTTGGACATATCCTTGCGCATGGCGGCGCGCGGGATAAGCGCCGTTCGCGGCGCGTTTGTGGCGCGCGGGCCAATTTCGTAGGCTGTGCGCCAAAGAATTTTGGGAGCGGCGCATGCGCATCACGGTGATCGTTATGGCTTTGGCCGCCGCGGCGTGCGCGACCGCGCTCGGCGCGCAGGCGCCGGCGCCCACACCGGCGACGCCCTCCGTGCCGCCCGCGCTCGTATTCGAGCCGACAATTTACGGCGACGGCGCCTCCTGCCCTGGCGGGTGCGACGCGCATGTCGTGTTTCGCGCCGAGCACAACGGCACGCGCAACGCGTTTCTGCCGCCACTTTCGAACCGCGCGGCGCCGCAGCGTTGCGTGAACGGCCAGCCGTGCATGGTGTGCTTCGACGACAGCGACGCATCCTGCTTGGAGGTGATGTATCGCGGCAGCGGCCCGCCACGGCAGCGCTTTGATTTCACGGCGGCGTTCTTCGCCGAGCGCTGCCTTGACGAAACGCTCCCACAACCGCTGCAGCGCAAATGCGCGAGCTTTGCCGCCAACGCCGTGCGCGCGCTCCGGAACGGCGGCGTCTATTGCGTGGCGGAGCCGGAAAATCCGTTGTGCGTGGAGCGCATCGCGGCGGCGGAAGCAGCAAAGGAAGCGGACCGGCCTGCATATGAAGCGTGCCGGCCGAACCAAACCGCGTTCAATGCGCGCCAAGCCGACGACACAACGCGCCGCACGCACGCCTGCGCGTACTCGCAACTGCTGACGGGCGGGCCAAACAGTCGGGGCGTGCGCTGGCGCAGGCTGATGCCCGCGGCGTGCCCAGCGGGAACGTATGTCGGGCGCGACGGGCTCGATTGCTGCGACCGCAACCCGGCGCCGTCACTCGGCGGCTATGGCGCCGAGTGCACAATTTATGTGGCGCGCCCGCCGGCGCCGGCGACTCCGCCGACGCCGTAACGCTTAGCTCTTCGGACGGCGCCCGTTCGGCTTTTGCGCGCCGGGACGCGCAGCGCCGCGTTGGCTCGTCGGCCGTGCGGGCTTGCGTTCCTGCTGGCGCTCACCGCGCGGCTGCTCTTGGTTTGACCAGAGGCCGTGACGATTGCCGCGGGGCGCGGCTTGATCGTGGCGCGCGCGCGGATGGTGATCGACGCGCTCGCCGTGGGGCTTTTGCTGACGCGTGTCGCGTTCGTTGCGCGGATGCTCACGGCGCGGCTCGAAGCGATCCGGGCGCGCGTGATGGCCGACATTGTGGCCGCCATCGTTCATCGGGCGCTCGCCTTGCGGCGTGTACTTGGCGCGGCGCTGCGGGCGCTCGCCGTCACGCTCAACACGTTGCGGGCGCTCGTCGCGTTGCTGGAACGTGCGCTGCGGGCGCTGTTCATCACGCTCGAAGCGTTGCGGACGGTCACCGTCGCGTTCGAAACGCTGAGGGCGGCGCTCATCGCGGGCGCCCTCTTGGCGCGGCGCGTGCGAACGTTGCGGCTGGCGCTGCTGCTGCGGGCGCTGACCACCGCGCCCACCACGGGGCGGACGCTTTTCTTCAGCGCGCTCGCCGGGCGCAAGCCCGAGCGCGTGCTGCTCGACCGGCACGGTCTGCTTGATCAGGCGTTCGATGTCGCGGAGATTTCCGCGTTCATCGGGCGCGCAGAACGAGATCGCGCGGCCCTCGGCCCCGGCGCGCGCGGTGCGGCCGATGCGGTGCACATATTGCTCGGGCACATCCGGCAGATCGAAATTGATCACGTGCGTGACGAGATCGACGTCGATCCCGCGCGCGGCGATTTCGGTCGCGACCAGCAA
>CAZXNY010000018.1:0-17024 GCA_964642205.1 uncultured Caulobacteraceae bacterium | reverse complement strand
TAGGCAAATTCGATGTGGAAGCACAGCGCCCGCGCTTGCTGTTCGCCGCCATCCGTCATTTTACCATCGAACACGAGGCCGGCGGCGATGAGGCCATTCTCCGCGTCATCGGCGCGGAAACCGGCGATGAGGCCAGAGATATGGTCGTTTGGCGTAGAGGTTTCGACGTTGAGGTCGGTGGCGGTGTGGATCTGTTCGCCGGTCTTGCGGATGCCGGCGCCGAACGGCGCGAAGCTCGTTCCGCCCACCAGCGCGCGATGCGCGGTATCGAAAAGGTAGCGGTAGGTGTCTTGGAGATGTTCTTGCAGCATTCGCACGGCTTCCAAAGTTCACATCGCCGCGCGCGTTCCGGCCGCGCCGTTTCCGGCGCGACCGGCGACAGTGCTTAAGCGCGCTTGCCCGTAAGCGGCGAAGAACCGAACGCGCCAGCTTTGACGCTGCCGGTCATATCGTCGCCCGCGATTTTCACAGTGAATTCCAGCGTGAGCGGCATCGGTTGCGTGATCGAGGTCGACCACGTGAGCGTGTCGCCTTCCACTTTGCCGCTGATTTCTTGCGTGCCCATGCGGCCCGCCATCGTACCGGTGAACGTGCCGCCCGACGTCTTGATGTCGAGATCGCTCTGCTGAGCGCCCATCGGCGAATTCACGGTCACATTCCACTTGCCATCGGCAGACATCGGGCTCTCCCTGGTTTGAGCCTTGGCGCCATATCAATCAGGCCCTTGCCGCGCAAGGACTTTACGCTCCGGCGCCGGCCTTCGCCTTTGCTTCCGCTGCGGCCATTTCCGCCGCGCGCGCCTCGACCAATCCAACGATGTGGTCGATCATTTTATCGTTGTCCATTTTGTGATCCGGCTTGCCGCCGACATAGACCATGCCCGCGCCCTTGCCGCCGCCGGTAAAGCCGATGTCCGTCATCAAAGCTTCGCCCGGTCCGTTGACGACGCAGCCGATGATCGAAAGCGAAATCGGCTGAGAAATGTGCGCGAGGCGGCCTTCGATCTCCTCGACGGTGTTGATCACGTTGAAGCCCTGACGCGCGCACGATGGGCACGCGATCACGGTGACGCCACGCGAACGGAGACCCAGCGACTTCAAGAGATCGTGGCCAACCTTCACTTCCTCGACCGGGTCGGCGGCAAGCGACACGCGAATGGTGTCGCCGATGCCGGCCCACAGAAGCGAGCCCATGCCCACGGCGGACTTCACCGTGCCAGCGCGCAACGCGCCTGCTTCGGTAACGCCGAGATGCAGCGGCGCATCCGTTGCCTCCGCGAGCGCTTGGTATGCTGCCGCCGTCAAAAATACGTCCGACGCCTTCACGCTGATCTTGTATTCGCGGAAATCGTGCTCTTCGAGGATCGCAGTGTGAAGAAGCGCGCTTTCAACCATCGCCTCCGGGCACGGCTCGCCATACTTCTCAAGAAGATGCGGTTCGAGCGATCCGGCGTTGACGCCGATGCGGATTGCGCAGCCGTGATCTTTCGCCGCCTGCACGACGTCGCGCACGCGATCTTTCGAGCCGATGTTGCCGGGGTTGATGCGCAGGCACGCCGCGCCGCCGATCGCGGCTTCGATGGCGCGTTTGTAGTGGAAGTGAATGTCCGCAACGATCGGCACGGTCGCGGCCTTCACGATCTTCGGAAAAGCCGCGGTTGAGTCCTCATCCGGGCACGAGACGCGGATGATGTCCGCGCCCGCCTCTTCCATGCGCCGGACCTGGTCGATCGTCGCCGCCGCGTCGGACGTCTTGGTGTTCGTCATGGACTGCACGGTGATCGGCGCGTCGCCGCCGACCTCGACCGAACCGACGCGAATTTTCCGCGACGCGCGGCGCACGATCCGGCGCCACGGGCGGATGTGGTGAAGATCGCGCGAGCCTGAATCCATGCGCCATTGTACCTGCCGCCAGCCCTCTGCGCGAGGGCGCGCCTGCGCGGCGATTAGCCTGCGGGCTGAGCTGGCTCTGCTGGCTCTTGCGGCCCGGCGGGCTCGGCCGGCGGCGATGGCGCAGCGGTGACGGCGGCTGGCGCAGGCGCCGCCTGGGGCGCTGGTGTGCGGGCGGCGGGCGGACTACCAGCGGCAGCGGCCGCTGGCCGGATTACGACCGGCGGCGCGGGCAGCGGGCGAATGTCATCGAGCTGGCGGCCAAGAACGGGCTGGCCGGCGATGCCCATCAGCCCAGCTGGCTGACCGTCCACCGTGAGCTCAAACGCGCCGCCGTCCCGCGCATGCATCGTCCAGCCCGCGCTGGCGTCCGGCGAATACGTGTCGCCGGGCTGCATTTCGCGCGACAGAAACACGGTGCCGTCCGGCCCCCGGATTTCGAGCCAGGAAGGCGCCACGGCGCGGATTTCGATTTGACGCTGACGCGCCGCGGCCCCGGCCTCCGCTGGGGCGTTCGCGCCAAGCGCGGCCGATTCCTCAGCCGGCGGGGGCGCCTGAGTGTCTTGCCAAGCCCTCAGGCCCACAAAGCCGGCGGCGATCGCAACCAGCGCCACAGCGAACAGCCAAGGCCGCTCACGATGCGGGCGCGATTCAGGCGAACGAATCTGCGGGAGCGCGTCTTCCCGCGATAGCGCCACCTCGTCCTGGAACTGCTCGACGATGGCTTGCTCATCGAGCCCCAGCAGCCGCGCGTAGCTTCGCAGGTACGCCAGTGCGTAGGCTTTGCCCGGGAGCAGCTTGGCGTTCATGGTTTCGAGCGCTTCAAGGAACTCGCGGCGAACCCTGATCCGCGCGGAAATCTGCTCGTAGGTCAGCCCGAGCTGGCGGCGCGCTTCTTCAAGCTTGCGCCCTGCCTTCCAGGACGGGTCGATCTCCAGCGGCCGAGGCGCCGGGCGCGCACGCGGCGTCCCGTCTTCACTCGGTTGCGGCGTTTCGGCGCCATTCGGGTTCAGCATTTTGCTCTTGGCCCTCGCGCCAGGATCGCTTCTGCTTACAAGGCAAATCTTACGCCAGTGGTAAAGGATAGTCGCGAATCACGTGCATCTCAACGAAGCGCAGCGCGTGATTACAGCTCGACGCCCGCGCCGCGCGCGAACTCGGTTAACGCATCGCGCAGCGGCGCTTCTTCGCGCGCGAGCCGTTCGGTGACGAACGCGCTTGCGTCGTTGGCGTGAAGCGAACGAAGCATGCGCTTCACAGGGCCAATGCCGGACGCCGGCATCGACAAGCGATCGAACCCGAGCGCCGCAAGCGCCATCGCTTCAAGCGGGCGTCCCGCCGCTTCGCCGCAGATTGAGAGCGGCAGTTCCGCTTCCGCCGCCGCATCGCGGATCATCTTGAGAAAGCGCAAGGCTGGCGGCGACAGCAGATCGTAGCGCTCAGCCACGCGCGGATTTCCCCGATCCGCCGCGAAGAAATACTGCATCAGGTCGTTTGTGCCTATCGAAAGAAAATCGGCCCGGCCCCGCAGCGAGGGGATCGACCATGCGAGCGCCGGCGCCTCAAGCATCACGCCCACTTCCAGCTTCGCCGGCGGCGCGCGGCCGCGCTTCACACCCCAATCGATTTCGCGGTTCAGCAAAGCCACGGCAGCGTCGAACTCCGCGACGGTGGTCACGAGCGGAAACATGACGCGCAGGCGCCGGCCTTCGGCGGCGTCGACGAGCGCGCGCAACTGGTATCGCAGCAGCGCTGGCCGATCGAGGCCGATGCGGATTGCCCGCCAGCCGAGCGCCGGATTCTCCTCGCGCTCAGCGGTCATGTACGGCAGCACTTTGTCGCCACCGAGATCGAGCGTGCGGAACGTGACGGGCTTATCGCCCGCGGCGTCCATCACATCGGCATAGAGCTTGGTCTGCGCCTTTAGGCGCGGCAGCGTCTCCGAGACCATGAACTGGAATTCGGTGCGGAACAGCCCGACGCCTTCGGCGCCCGTGTCGTCGAGATGCTGCACATCGAGCGCGAGACCTGCGTTCATCAAAAGCGTGACGCGCCGCCCGTCCTTGGTGACCGCCGGCTCGTCCTTCAGGCGCGCGAATTCCCGCGCCCGCTCCGAGCGCATCGCGACGCGCTGGCGATAGGCGCGCTCAAGTTCGGGCTCTGGCCGCAGATGCGCGCGGCCTTGCTCGCCATCCAGAATGATCGCGTCGCCAGCTTCAACGCGCGAAACCAGATGCGGCAACAGTCCCACCATCGGAACGCCCAGCGCCTTGGCGACGATCGCCGCGTGCCCGGTTGGCGCCCCTTCTTCGAGCGCAACGCCAACGATCTGCTCAGGCCCATACTCCAGCAGTTCCGCTGGTCCTAAGTCGCGCGCGATGAGCACGGCGTTCTTCGGAATGGCCGAAGGCCGAGATTCCCCCGCGAGCATCCGAAGCAAGCGATTGTCCAGATCTTCGAAGTCGCTCATGCGCTCGCGGATCAGCGCGTCCTTCGCAGCATTGAGCCGCCCACGGTGCTCCATGCGCACGCGCTCGACGGCGGCGTCCGCCGAGAGCCCGGCCTTCACGCCTGCGCGCAGCCGCGTTTCCCAACTCGGGTCATGCGACATCAACACGGCGGTTTCGAGCACGTCACGGCTCTCACCCGAGAGCCGTCCCTGATCGCCGTGCAGCATCTTATCGAGCTGCGCGCGCACCTCGACCAGCGCCGTCTCGAGCCGCTTCTCCTCCTGCACCGGATCGTCCGCGATCACGCGGCCGAGCGGTGCGTGCGGCTCGTGCAGCACCGCCACGCCGATCGCGAGCCCTTCCGAGAAGCTTCGGCCGCGCAAAACCTCTGCGCCGCTCGGCCGGACTTCGACGCCCTTCAGCGCCTCTGGGTCGCCAAACGCGCCGGACGCGACGATTTCCGCCAGCACCGTCGCGATCGTTTGCAATGCTTCGACTTCGTCGTCGCCATAGACACGCGCCACACGGTTCTGAACGACGAGCACGCCGAACACACGCTCCGACCGCACAATCGGCACGCCGAGGAACGACATGTACGGGTCTTCGCCCGTTTCCGGCCGGTAGGAGAACCGCGTGTGGTGCGGCGCGTCCGCCAAGTTGAGCGGCGTGCCGGTCTCATCGACGAGACCGACAAGACCTTCTCCGGACTTCAGCCGCGTCCGGTGGACGGCCTCGGGCTTGAGGCCCTCGGTGGCGAAGAGTTCGTTGAACCCGCCCCGCTTCAGGTAGATCGAGCAGACGTCCGCCACCATCGTGGCGGCGATCATGGAGACGAGCCTGTTCAGGCGGTCCTGCGCGGAACCGCCTGCTTCCATGATTTCCCGCAGCTTGCGCAACAGGACCCTGGAACCGGGGACATTCGCCGCCGGGCTCACCGCCGCCTGACCCTCCGCCTGTTGAGTTACGCCGCGTCGAGCCCATAAGCGGTGTGGAGCGCACGCACCGCAAGCTCTGTGTACTGCGCGTCGATCAGGACGCTGATTTTGATCTCCGAGGTGGCGATCGCCTCGATATTGATGCCCTTCTGGGCGAGCGCTGCGAACATTGTTCTCGCGACCCCAGCCTGGCTCTTCATGCCGATCCCGATGACCGAAACCTTGGCGACGTCCCGCCTGACCTGGAGATCGTCAAAGGTTAGCTTGGCGCCGCCCCGGATCGTTTCAACGGCGCGCGGCGCGTCCCGGTCCGGACACGTGAAGACGATGTTCTGCGCGCCGGGCGCCTTGGCCTGACTTTGCACGATCATGTCGACGTTGACGTTGGCATCCGCCAAGCGGCCGAAGATTTCGGCGGCAATACCTGGGTGATCCTCGACGCCCAACAGCGTGACCTTGGCTTCGTCGCGGCTATAGGCGACGCCGGAAACGATTTGCTTTTCCACGATCTCTTCCTCGCCGCACACCAGCGTGCCGGGATTTGGCTGTCCCGGCTCAATGAAGCTTGAAAGCACGCGCACCGGAACGCGTTTGGCCATCGCAAGTTCGACGGACCGCGTCTGCAGCACCTTCGACCCGAGCGAAGCCATTTCGAGCATTTCTTCGTAGGAGATTTTCTCCAGCCGCCGCGCCTTGTGACGCATGCGCGGATCGCCCGGCGTCAGGCCTTCGCTGTCGCCAAAGCGCAGCATGCGCGGGTCCGTCGTGTAGACGCCATCGACGTCCGTGTAGATGTCGCAGCGTTCCGCGCCGATCGCGGCAGCGACCGCAACGGCGGATGTGTCGGAGCCGCCGCGCCCAGGCGTCGTGATCCGATTTTCAGCGTTGATCGCCTGGAAGCCCGGGATCACCGCGACCTCGCCGCGATCCATCGATGCGCCGAGGGCCGCAGGGTCGATGTCGTCAAACCGCGCGCGCGCATAGGTCATGTCGGAGCGCATCGGCACTTGCCAGCTTTGCCAGGAACGCGCCGGTACGCCCATCGCCCTGAGCGCCAGGGCCAAGAGACCTGTCGTCACCTGCTCGCCAGTGGAGACGACGACATCGTACTCATCGTCGAAGCCGGCCTGGCCCGAACCCGCCTGCGCCGCGAGTTCGCCCGCCGTCTCGCGCGCGAGCTTCACCAGGCGGTCCGTCTCGCCCGCCATCGCGGAGACGACGACCGCCACGCCCCGGCCAGGCTTGCGCTCAGCCGCGACGATCCTGGCCACGCGCTTGATGCGCTCCGGATCGGCCACGGACGTGCCGCCGAATTTCATCACCAGCCGCGCCATCAGACCGCCGACCCTCTCCGCCTCAAATGCGGGCGGGGCTCTAGCACGCTGGCCCTGGTAATTGAAATGTGAGGCAGGGCGCCGCCTTGACCGCGCCCCGCGCCAAGCCGATTTCGGCGGACATGGCTCCTTCCGCCACCGTCGATCCCGCTGAAATCGCCAAGTTCGCGGCGCTCGCCGCCACGTGGTGGGACCCGAAGGGGCCCTTCGCGGCGCTCCACCGCATGAACCCAGTGCGCCTCGCCTTCATCCGGGATCGCGCGGTCGCGCATTTCGGCCTCCAGGGGACGCGGCCACTGAAGGGCCTCTCGGCCCTGGACGTGGGCTGTGGCGGCGGGCTCGTTTCAGCGCCGCTCGCACGCATGGGCGCCTCCGTCACCGGCATCGACGCCGGCGAGGACGCGGTCCGCGCGGCCGCGAACCATGCGGAAGGCGCTGGACTGAAAATCGCGTTTCGCGCCGTTACCGCCGAAGCGCTGGCGGCAGAGTCACCCGGCGCGTTCGACCTCATCACGGCGCTTGAAATCGTCGAGCACGTTGCGGATCTCGCCGCGTTCCTCGGCGCGTGCGAAACGCTGCTGAAGCCGGGCGGCCTCCTCATCATTTCCACGATCAACCGCACGCCGCAAGCGCGCGCGCTCGCGCTCTTCGCGGCCGAGAAAGTGCTGCACATGGCGCCCGATGGCGCGCACGAGTACGAAAAGCTGGTGCGGCCTGAAGATTTGGAAGAAGTCGCGCCCGCGCTTGAGTGGGAACCGCCCGTTGGCATTAGCTTCGATCCGCTCGGCCGCACATGGCGCCAAACGCATGACGTTTCGATCAATTACCTGCGCGCGGCGATGAAGCGCTAGTTGAGCTTCTTCGGCGGCGTCGGCGCTAGCTCCTGAGGTAGCGGTGCAGCCGGTACTCCTTCTTCCGCCATAGCGCGCACTTGCTCTGCTGTCGCTTCGCCCCAGATCGGGCGCTCTTCGGTTTCGCCGTTGTGAATTGCGCGCGCCTCGTCCGCAAAGCGTTCGCCGACATAGTCGAAATTATCGCGGATGTGTTCTTTCACCTTCGCGGCCATCGCCATCGCGACGGCGCGCGGGCTCGGTTCGGCGCGATTGCGGCTCGGCTGGATGTTGGGCGCCATCGGCGCTTTCTCGATGTGCGTTGAGCCGCAATGCGGGCACTCAATGAGCCCGCTCGCCGCTTGTTCGTCATAGTCGGTGCTGTTGCGAAACCACGCTTCGAATTCGTCGCCCTGATCGCACCGCAGCGCGTAATGAATCATGGCCCGGAAAATTCCATGCCGCCCCGCCAGGCCGGTACTTTCGCACGCGCTTCCTGAACCAAATCCAAATCGAGATCGGCGATCAGGACGCCCGGATCGTCGTGGTCGAGCACTTTGAGCACTTTGCCCCACGGATCGACGATCGTGGAATGGCCCCACGTTTGGCGCCCATCCTCATGCAACCCGCCTTGCGCCGGCGCGACGATGAACGCGCCCGTCTCGATGGCGCGTGCGCGCAGCAGCACTTCCCAGTGCGCTTCGCCAGTCGGCTTTGTAAACGCAGCGGGTACAAAGATAATCTCGGCGCCCCCACGCGCGAGCTTTGCGTACAGCTCGGCAAAGCGCACGTCGTAGCAAATCGTCAGCCCGAGCTTTGCGCCCATCGGCCCTTCAACGAGCTTGGCCTCGCCACCGGCATCAAATGAATTGCTTTCGCGATAGGCTTCGCCGCCGCCAAGCGCGGCTTCGAACAAATTGATCTTGTCGTAGCGCGCCGCGATCTTGCCTGCGGGCGTGTAGAGCAACGTGCGGTTTAGGCCTTTGCCTGATCCGCTCGCGATGATCGTTGAACCCAGCAGCAGCCACACGCCCAGCTCTTCAGCGAGACGCGCCCACGCGTTCAAATCCGGATCATCCTTCTCGGGCCCGATCGCGCCGAGCAAGCGCTGCGCGTTTCGATCAAGGCGCGTCGTGCATTCGGGTGTCGCGATGAGCCGTGCGCCCGCTTGCGCTGCTTCACGGATAAGCGGCGTCGCCGCCGCGCGGTTCGCCGCCGGATCGATGCCGCTCCGAAGCTGGACGGCGGCGATACGGATCGGCCGCGCCATCAGGCGCCCGTCAACAGCGGGTCGAGCCCGCCGCGCGCGTCGATGTCGTGCAGATCGTCGCAGCCGCCCACGTGCCGGTCCCCGATGAAAATCTGCGGGTAGGTCCGCCGCCCGCCAGAGCGCTGCACCATCTCGGCGCGGCTCTGCTGATCGAACGTGGCATCGATCTCGGTGATCTGCGCGCCCTTGCGCTTCAGAAGCGAGAGCGCCCGCGTGCAGTAAGGGCAGAAAGCCTTGGTGTAGACCGTGACCGGGCGCATTCCCCGATTCTCCTGACAACGTGCCGTCATATAAGCACGTCCAGAGGCCGCACAACGCGCGCCAAAGTGACCACATGCACACGCTCGGCCCCCGCTTTGCGCAAGGCGCGGGCGCAGGCCTCGGCCGTCGCCCCCGTCGTGAGCACGTCGTCCACCACCAGAACGGTCTTCCCGGCGAGCTGGCCGTGGGCCTTGATCGCCCCGCCGACGTTCCGGCGCCGCTCGGAGGCCGAGAGGCCTGCCTGGCTGCGGCGCCGTTTGACCCGCGCGAGTACGCCGGGTGACCAAGCCTTGCCCGAAGCTCGCGACAGCGCCTGCGCCAGCCACGCCGCCTGGTTGAACCCGCGCACCGCGAGCCGCGTCCAATGCATCGGCGCAGGGGCGATCACATCGGTCTCGTCCAGCAGGTCGGCGCCCGCCGCCCGCATCCAAGCGGCAAAGGTCGTGAGGCCGTCACGCCGTCCCCGGCGTTTCAGGTCCAGGATCATCCGCCGCGTGTGGTCGTCGTACGTGAGCGCCGCCCGGGCGCAGTCGAACGCAGGCGGGTCGGCGGCGCACGCCCCGCACACCGCACTGCCGCCCAGATCCTCCGGAAGCGGAAAGCCACAGCGCTGGCAAAGCGGATCGGTGAGGAATTTGAGTTCGCCCCAGAGCGCGGGTTCGATCGCGCCAGGCTGGGCGACGATCGCCTCCGTCAGCAGCGAACGTGGCGGCCAGACAATGTCGATCGCACCCGAAAGCAGCCCACGCTTCGGGAAGGCGCGCGTACCGCGATATAGATCATCGGCCATGTCCGCTCCGGTCCCCCCATTCGAACCGCGTCTCGTGCGCGCGCACAAGCGCCGCGCGGCGTCCGGCTTCGAACAGGCCGCATTCCTGCACCGCCGCGCAGCGGAGGATTTGGCCGAGCGCCTCGAAGCGATCCCGCGGGACTTTCCGCGCGCGCTCATCTATGGCGCGCCTGCCCTGATGGCTGACGCGATCGCCGCCCGCCCGGAGCTTGTGGGGCGCATAGGCGCGATCACGCTTGCGGATGCTTCGGCCGCGCTCGTTCCGCGCGGCGCGGCATTCGCGCCGGACGCGTGGCCGTTCGAAGCCGAGAGCTTCGATCTCATCGTCTCACCCCTCGCCTTGCATTGGGCGAACGATCTTCCCGGCGCACTCATTCAGGCGCGCCGCGCTCTGAAACCAGACGGCCTTTTTCTCGCGACGTTGTTTGGCGGCGAAACCCTGATGGAGTTGCGCCTCGCGCTGATCGAAGCGGAGTCCGAAGTGCTCGGCGGCGCCAGCCCACGCATCGCGCCGTTCGCAGACCTCCAGGACCTCGCAGGCCTGCTGCAGCGCGCCGGCTTTGCCCTTCCCGCAGCGGACAAGGACCGCGTGACCGTCCGCTACGCAGAGCCGCTGCGCTTGTTGGCGGATTTGCGCGCAATGGGCGAAACGAACGCCCTCGCGACGCGCGCAACACATTCACTCTCAAAGCGTCTCGTTGCGCGCGCGCTCGAAGCTTACCGTGCACGCGCCACCTATGTTGACGGCCGCATCCGCGCAACGTTCGATCTGATGACGCTCACAGGCTGGGCGCCACATGCAAGCCAGCAGCAGCCACTCAAACCTGGGTCGGCAAGAACACGACTTGCAGACGCCCTCGGCGTTCAGGAAAATTCCGCTGGCGAGAAACCAAACGGCTAACGCCGCGGCGGGCGCACCATTGTCCAGAAGTGCGGCCCGCCATCTGGCACATCGAACTCAGCCGTCACCTCGAATCCGTGACGCTGATAGAGCGCCACGTTCCGCGCCTTCGATGCTTCGAGATACGCGGGCACGCCGAGCGTATCGACCTGCGCGAGCGTGGTTTTGAGGATCGCCGACCCCACGCCAAACCCTTGCGCCGAGGGCGCGACGCCCAGAAACACGAGGTGCGCGTGCGGTACCTTCGGATGATGTTGGGCCAGCATGGCGCCGAGCTGATTGCCGCGCGCCGCGCCGCGCGCGCCTGACATCAAGAGGAACAGCGGCGTCGCGAAAAATCCCTCCCAGCCGCTTGCGTCGAACGCCTCAGCGCCCGGCGGCAGCCAGATCGCCGCGCCAAGCATCCGCGCGCCCTCGCTTGCCTGCGCGCACCACAGCTCACGCTTGGCGTTGATGAGGTTGCCGACGCTGAGTTTGAAGAACCGGCGGCGCGCGCGCGTTTTCGCACCACCCTGGCGCAGCCACCAGTTGAGCCCGTCTTCATCGACGAACGCATCTGTCAGCACATTCGCGACGGCGTCGCGCTCCGACTCCAGCGCGAGGCGAACAAGCGGCGGCGCTTCGCTCATATCTTCTCGGAAATCCGGATCGCCGCACGGCACCCGAAGCGGATCACGGCCGAGAGGATTGGATAAGCTGGCGCCTCGCGCGCGCCGTGTTCAAGCGCCGTGTCGCGGTGCGCCATCTCATCGGCGCGAAACTCTTCAACAAAGCCACGCAGTTCGGGGTCGCTATCGCCGAGCGCCTCGGCCTGCTTGCCGTAATGCTCTTCGATCACCGTCTCGACCGCTTCGGTGCACGCATGCGCCGCACGCTCGCCAAGCAGCGCGGTGCCCGCGCCAAGCCCGAACGCGGCCACACGCCAAAGCGGCGCCATCACGGTGGGACGCACGCCGCGCTCTGCGATCAACCGGTCAAACGTATCGAGGTGTTTTTGTTCGCCCGCTTCCATTTCGGTCAGAAGGCCGGCGGTGTCTTCCTTGCCCGCGACGCGTTCGAACACCGCGCGCTGCCCGCGGTAGATCTGCACAGCCGCGAACTCGCCCGCGTGATCGACGCGGAGCATCTCCGCGCGGCGCTTCTCCGCCGCGTGCGCACCCGGAAAGTGCGGTGCGTCACGCACGGCGCGCCGCCATGAAGCTGAGGCCCGCAAGCGCGAGCGAGATCAGCGCGTTGTATCCAGCCATCGAAATCCCAAACATCACCCAAGCGGGCTCATCGCATTTCGGCATTGAGATCGATCCGCTTTCGCCCAACGTCGTGATCCCCGATAGGTCCGCCGCCTCGCATTGCGCGATCACCCATTTCTGCTCGACCGCGACATGGTAGGCCGCCACGGCCGCGCCCGCCAGGAAGACGAGCCCCAGCATAATCACAGCAATGCGTGCTAGCCCCGGTTTGCCACGCACGAATACGAGCGACGCAACCGCCACCGCCGCCGCGCCCCAGTACACGTCCCGTTGCTTGAGGCACAGCATGCACGGCGCGAGGCCGCCAAACTGCTGAAACGCATGTGCTGCCGCCAGCATCGCCAGCGACGCGCCAAGCGCGAACCAGGGCCAGCGCGGAGCAGTTAGCAAGGCCATGCTCAGTGCATGAACCGGAGCGCGATCACCGCCACGACAATCACCGCAATCACGCCCAAGAGCACGATGCCCATGCGCCGCTCGATCACCGGGATGAGCGCCGGCCCGAAACGCTGCGCAACCCAAGCGACGGCAAAGAAGCGAAATCCGCGCGTGATGATGGACGCGACGATGAAGATCGGCAGCGAGAAGTGCAGCGCGCCGGAGATGATCGTCACCAGCTTATAGGGAATCGGCGTCAGCCCTTTGAGGAAGATGAACCACGCGCCGTATTGGTCGTAGAACGCTTCCAGTTCGGCGCGCCGCTCGCCCGCATAGCCGAAGAAGTTGAGGATCGCGGTTCCGATCGTGTCCATCAGGAACATGCCGATCGCGTAGCCGAGCAGCCCGCCCAGCACGCTCGCGATCGTGCAACCGAGCGCATAGCGAAACCATTTCGTCGGCTCGGCCGCGGCCATCGGGATCAGCATCAGGTCCGGCGGCAGGGGGAAGAACGAGCTCTCGGCAAACGACACCGCCCAAAGGCCACGTTCGGCATTTGGGCCGCGGGCCAGGTCGATGGTGCGGGTCTTGAGGGCCGTGAGCATCGCCCCGCCGTAGCATGCTCCGCGCCAGGGCGTCAGCGCGGCGCATCAGCCCGCGGGGGCCTCACGCCCTTGTTATGAACCGGCGCAGGCACGCCGGCATTTGACACCCCGCGCCCCCTCCCCGTAAGTCCGGGACGCCTGCCCCTGTGGTGGAATTGGTAGACGCGCCGCACTCAAAATGCGGTATCGAAAGGTGTGTCGGTTCGAGTCCGACCGGGGGCACCACGGCCAATGCGCTGCGCGAAGCGCCGCTTGGCCCGCCGTTACGTCAGCGCGTAAGCTCCGTCCCAGAACAGAACATAAGGGAGGCGCTCGATGCCGCGTTTGCGCGAGGTGCCGAAGGCCGAAGCCGACGAGTATACGCTGGGCGTTTACAAGCTCCTGTTCGGCGAGCGCGATCCCGTCGCCGAGCCGGGCACCGCCACTGGCACACCCGGCAATTGGTGGACCGTGTTCGCAAATTCCGTCGACTGCCTGAAACACTGCATGGACGGGTTTGCTTATTACCGCTCACGCAAACGTAAGCTCGACCCCAAGCTCCGGGAGCTTGGCCAGACCCGCGCCGGCTACGCGCGGGGCTGCCAGTTCGTCTATTCGCAGCACTGCAAATCGCTCCGCCAACTCGATGTGCCGGAAGACAAGATCGCCGCGATCCAGAACTGGCAGGTCAGCGATCTCTTCTCCCCGCTCGAACGCGCGCTTCTCGCCTACACCGATTGCCTCGTGCTCGATGGCGGACGCACCCCGGACGCCGTGTTTGACGTGATGAAGAAGCATCTCTCCGACGAGGAGATCCTTGAGTTCACGTACATAACGGCGCTCTACGACATGCACGCCGTGATGACCCGCGCGCTCAAGCTCGAGTTCGATGACGTGCCCGAACGCATCACAGAAGTACGGGGCGCGCACGCAAGTTTCGTCGATCCAATGGCCTTCGCCGATCGTAAGAAGGACTGAACCAATGGGCTATCACCACCTCGCCTTCGCCGCGCGCGACATGCAGGCCATTCACGCCTTCTACGAAGGCGCGCTTGAGTTCGAGCTCGTGAAAGTGGAGGTCGCGGAAACGCCCGGCGGCGGCTGGGCCAAGCACTTCTTTTATCGCATGGAAGACGACAGCAAGTTCATCGCATTCTGGGAGATGCACGGCACGATCGGCTCCGACAAATTCGAGACCAACATTTCGCGCGCGGCCGGCCTGCCCGATTTCATCAACCACATCGCGTTCGACGTGAAGGACGCCGCCGATCTGGAGCGGCGTAAGCGTCAATGGCTCAAGAGCGGCCACGACGTGATGGAGATCGACCACGGCTGGTGCCACTCGATCTACACCAAGGACCCGAACGACAACCTCGTCGAGTTCTGCCTCACCACCGGTGAATTTACCGCTGAGGACCGCGCCTTCGCGTTGAAAGCGCTAAAATCCAACGACCTCAACCAATCCGAGAACAAGGCGCCACGGGCCGTGATGCACTCGGCCAAGCAATTTGCGGATGCGTGAACCAGCAGCCGCGCGCACACGTTAGGACCAGATGACCAAGCAAAAACGCACTCAGGCGGAAGCCGAGGCCGCCGTCCGCGTGCTCCTCGAATGGGCGGGCGATGACCCCGACCGGGAGGGCCTTCTTGAGACGCCCGCGCGTGTCGCGCGCTCTTACCGCGAGCTGTTCGCTGGCTATGAAGAAGATCCGCGCGAGTATCTTTCGCGCACATTCGAAGAAGTCGGCGGCTACGATGAGTTGATCGTGCTGCGCGATATTCCGGTGGTGAGCTTTTGCGAGCATCACATGCTGCCCTTCGTGGGCAAAGCGCATGTCGGCTATCTGCCAACCAACCGCGTGGTCGGCATCTCCAAGCTGGCGCGCGTTGTGAACGGCTTTTCGCGCCGCTTACAGATTCAGGAAAAGCTGAGCGCGGAGATCGCCACCGCCATTCAGGACATTCTGGAGCCCGCCGGTGTCGGCGTGGTGATCGAGGCCGAGCACTCCTGCATGTCGATGCGCGGCGTCAAAACCCACGATTCGCGCATGATCACGTCGCGCCTCCTCGGCGTGGTGCGTGACGATCCGCGTACGCGTGAGGAGTTCCTGCGCCTTGCGCGCCAAAACGGCACTTAGCGCACTTTCAGGGCGAAGATCACCAGCAGCGACGAGAGCGCCAAGTGCAGCAGCATGAAGCGCACCAGCACCTGCGTGTTCGACCAGCCGAGTTCCTTGCGACAGTGGTCGTGCAGCGGAAAGCGGATGCCCGAGAGTATCTTCAACTTGAAGAAGCGCAGCAGCGCGACTTTGAACAAACCCGTCGCGCCGTTCAGCAAGATCACCGATCCCGCAAGCACCAGGAACAGCGGATTGTTCGTCGCCAGCACGAGCATGCCGATCAGCAGCCCAATCGGCCGCGATCCGGAATCCCCCATCAACACCACGCTGGGCGCCGCGTTGTACCAAAGGTAGCCGCCGAGAGCGCCAACCATGAGGAACGCCATAATCGCCCATGACGCGCCTTCGGGATTGAAAGGCACGCGCAAATAGCCTGCGACTTCTTGGTTGCCGAGCACGGCGTAGAGCAGCGCGCCCAGCAGCATGATGGCCGTGCCCGTCAGGCTGCCGGACACGCCATCGACGCCGTCGGAGCAATTCACGGCGTTGATCGCCATCCAAACGACGCCTGTTCCGAGAGGGATCGCGAGCAACGGATCGAGCACGAAATCGGTGCGCCAGCCCGGCAGCCAGATCGTCACCGGCTCCCAGCCCCAGATCACCAGCGTCACCGCGAGCGCGATGACGAGGTCCGCAAGCGCCAACACATACTCGCTGAAGCCGCCGCGCTTATCGTCGAAATAGCCCACGAACATCGCCGCGATCACGAGCGGAATGGTCCATATCGCGCGCGCGTCGGCTGGCACAAACACGAGGCTCGCGAGGCAGAAGATCGTCACGAAGATCACGCCGGCGCTCACCGGCTTGCCGACGCTCATCTCCGCGTTCACGGCAAACGCGCGGCCCTTATCGGTTGGCAGCAGCTTCCAGAGCGCCGGCAGCGCAATCCAGGTCACGATCGACGCCGCCGCAAATCCAGTCGCCGCCAGAAAGAAAAAGGAATTGAGGAGCCGCAGCGGTCCCCAAAGTTCCCCATACGCATCGGAGATGAGGCTCAGCATGCCTACGTGCGTCCGGCGATTCGCGGCGCGCGGCTATTGCTTGAGCGCCTCAACCCGCTCCCAGAAGCGGGCGGGAATGTCCTCGCCCCCAAACCGCTTCAGTTCCCGCACCAGCGTCGGCGAGGTCACGTTGATTTCGGTGAGCCGCCCGTCGATCACGTCGAGCCCAGCAAACAGGATGCCCTCTTCCGCCAGCAGCGGCGCCACGCGCGCGGCAATCTCGCGGTCGCGCGCGTCGACATCCGTAGCAACCGCGACACCGCCAGCGTGCAAATTAGCGCGGAAGTCGCCGCCCTGCGGCATGCGGCGCACCGCGCCGATCGGCTCACCGCCCAACACGAACAGGCGTTTGTCGCCATCGAACACGCGCGGCAGATATTGCTGCGCGACCAGCGGCTCCTTGCCGAGTTCGTCGAGGAATTTCTGCACGCGCCATTTGAAATCGTGCGCGTCGGCCTTGAGCTTCACCACGCCTTCGCCGCCAGCCATGAAGGCCGGCTTCATTACGATCTCGCCGTGGCGCTTGGCGAAATCGAGGAGCGCATCGATGTCGCGCCCCACAAACGTCGCCGGAATGAGATCGGGAAAGCGGAGCGTCGAGATTTTCTCTGGAATGTTGCGCACGCCGCGCGGGCGATTGAGCACCGTCGTGCCGGCAAGTTCGAGCAGGTATGTGTTCGAAACGTAGCCCATATCGAAGGGCGGATCCTGGCGGATCAGGATCACGTCGAGCGAGGCGGCCTCGACCACCTCCTCACGCTCAAGCGTATAGTGCGCGCCTTCGGTCAGGCTCACGCTTACGCGCTTGATGCGCGCGAACACACGGCCTTCTTCAAAGAACAGGTCATTCGGGTGAAACCAGGAAACACGGTGCCCGCGCTCTTGGGCCGCCACCATCAGCGCCAAGGACGTGTCTCGCTCGACCAGCATCGTGTCGATCGGGTCCATCTGTACGGCGATGTTGAGTGTCA
>CAZXNY010000017.1:0-17080 GCA_964642205.1 uncultured Caulobacteraceae bacterium | reverse complement strand
CATCGCGCCGCCCGCCGCAATCGCCGCCGCCGCCGCTTCATCTGCATAGAACCGTGTCTTCAGCGCCGGTTTGCCGGAAACGATGCGCACATTCTCCCCGCGCGGCCGCGCCGCAAGGTGCATCAACTGATCGAGCGCTTGCTCTGTTTTGTTCATCGCGCGTCCCTATCTAGTTTTTGAAGCGCAACTTCTCGCTCATCTCCAACGCCGGCCCGCCCGGCATCACCGGCCGCGCCGCGAAGCCGCCCATCGAAAGCGCGCGGTCGTACATCACCAGCGCGCCCGCGAGCGACACGTTGATGCAAAACTTCGTCGGGATTTTCACGACGTGGTGACACGCGCTCAAGAGCGCCGGCGAAAGCGATCCACGCTCACGCCCGAGCACATAGGCCGCCGATTGCGGATGGCGAAAGCTCGGCAGCTCCACCGCATCATCCGTCAACTCAACGCCGACGAGCTGGCACCCTCTAGGCAGCCGCATCTCTTCAAGCGAGTCCCACGCATAATACGGCACGCTCTCCAACGTGCGCGACGTATCGGAGCGGTTGAGCTCGCGCACCTTGGCGTGCGCGTTGATCGTGAAGAAGAAGCTCGCACCAAACGCGTTCGCCGTGCGCATCAGCGCGCCGACATTCATGGGCTTGGAAATCTCCTCCGCCCCAATCCCGAAATAGCCGCGCATCAGGAGAACGTCTTCACGGCGCGTTCGCCCCGGCTTGTCGCCCAGGCGCGCTTCATGCCTTGGCTCACATAGGGCAACGCCACCTGCCCATGCGCATCGACCGCGATCAGGCCGCCATCGCCGCCGAGGCGCTTCACGTTCGCGAGCGTTACGTCCGCCGCATGCGCCAAGCTCGCGCCGCCAAGGCGCACATGCGCGCTCACATCCGCCGCGACGTTGGCGCGGATGAAGAACTCACCTTGCCCAGTGCACGACACCGCAACGCTCGCATCCGCCCATGTGCCCGCGCCGATCAGCGGGCAATCGCCGACGCGCCCCGGCATCTTGTGAAACACGCCGCCCGTCGATGTCGCAGCCGCGAGCGCGCCATGCACGTCGCGCGCAACGGCGCCGACCGTGCCGTGCGAGAGCGCATCGGGTTTCGCGGGCCGCGACGATGCGGGCGTGTAATACGCCGCAGGATCATCAACACGCGCAAAGCCCTCGGCGCCCGCAAACGCCGCCGCGCCTACGCCCGCGAGCATCACGTGCGGCGTCTTCTCCATCACCGCGCGCGCGACACCGACGGGTGAAACAAATCCCTGCAGCGCCGCGACCGATCCCGCTCGCTGCGTCGCGCCCTCCATGATCGCCGCATCGAGCTCGAACTCGCCCGCGCGGTTCGGGCAGGCGCCTTTGCCTGCGACATGCAACCCGCACGCTTCAAGCTCGGCCACCATCTCCGCGACGACATCGAGTGCATGCGCGCCAGCCGCGAGCCGCGCCGCGCCCGCATCGATCAGCCCCGCCATGTGCGTTTCTTCGCGCGTGTACTCGCGCGACTTCAACGCGCCCGCGCCGCCATGCAGCGCCAACGCCCAAACGCCATCTCCGCTCATCGCGCGCGATCCCCAGGCGGCAGACGCGTCTGATCCGTCTCAGGCGCCGCGCGCCCGAACAGATGCCCCTGGCGCCACCCGACGTAGAGCGCGATCAGCGTCGCCAGCGGCAGGAAACCGTCGATCTGCTCGGTAAAGTCGGCCAGCTCACCCAGATACAAAAGCCCGACCGGCCCCCAGAGCGCGGTCAGCACCAAACTGCCGATCCCCTCGCCGACGGCGCCGAAGATCGGCGTCCGCCCGATCGTGAAGTCGAAGAGGTCGATCGCCACCGAAATCGCCAGCCGGATCAGGAAGCCTTGGCGTGTCACATTGATACCGCTTGTTCGAACGCCTTGGCGGGGCCCGCCCGCTTCGCTAGCGTGCTCCCGCCAAGAATTATCAGGCGTGAGCATTCGCATGCGCGCGCCCCGGCGTCGACCGCCGGATACGAGACGGAGGACCGGATGAAAGCGTTGGTGTGCAAAGTGGTGGGCGGCCCCGATAGCCTGGTCCTCGAGGAAGTCCCCGATCTTGAGCCCGGCAAGGGCGAGATCATCATCGATGTGAAGGCCGCCGCCGCGAACTTCCCCGATGTGCTCATCATCCAGGATCTCTACCAGTTCAAACCGCCGCGGCCGTTCTCGCCGGGCGGTGAAGTCGCCGGCGTCGTCAAGAAGGTCGGCGAAGGCGTCACCAACATGAAGGTGGGCGACCGTGTGCTCGCCTCTTCCAGCCACGGCGGCTACGCCGAGGAGTTCCGCGTGCACGCGCTGCGCGCGTTCAAAATTCCGGATTCGATGCCGTTCGACGAAGCGAGCGCGCTGTTGATGACGTACGGCACCTCGCAACACGCGCTGGTCGATCGCGCGGCAGTGAAGCCGGGTGAATCGCTGCTCGTGCTGGGCGCGGCAGGCGGCGTCGGCATCGCGGCTGTCGAGCTTGGCAAAGCCTACGGCATGAAAGTGATCGCCGCTGCATCGAGCCAAGCGAAGGTCGCTTTCGCCAAGAGCGCGGGCGCGGACGAAGGCATCGTCTATCCCGAAAAGATGGATCGCGACGCGCAGAAGAAGTTCTCGGACGAGATCAAGGCGCTCGGCGGCGGCGGCGTGGATGTAATTTACGACAGCGTCGGCGGCGACTACGCCGAACCGTCCGTGCGCGCGCTCAATTGGGAGGGCCGCTTCCTCGTCGTCGGTTTCCCCGCCGGCATTCCGAAGCTGCCGCTCAATCTTACGCTGCTCAAAGGCTGCCAGGTGATGGGCGTGTTCTGGGGCGCATTTACTCAGCGCGAGCCTAAGCGCCACATCCAAAACATCGCCGACCTCTTCAAGCTCTACGAAGAAGGCAAGATCAAACCGCGCATCTCCAAGCATTACCCGCTGAAGGATGCGGCGCAGGCGATCAAGGACCTGCAAGACCGCAAGGCCACCGGCAAAATTGTGGTCAACATCGGGTGATGCGCGCACGCGCTTTCGCGCTCGCCGCTCTTATTGCACTCGCCGCCCCCGCGGCGGGCGCAGTTGTTATCTTGGAGCACACTTGGCGCGCCAATGGCGGCGGCGAAGAAAACTGGGCGGGCGGTTTTGGCGCGCATGACGCGCTCGCGCGCGAACCGCAATTTCGCGCCATGGTCGCGCTCACGCAGGACCGGCGCGAATGGGGCGTCGCATCCGGCGTGTGGCTCGGGAACGCAGGCGGCTCGGCCTACGTGCTCACAGCGGGCCACGTCGTCACCGATGGCACGCGCGCCGAGCAAATCGAATTGCGCAGCGCGGGCGGCACTGTGCGGCGCGGCGTCGAGTACTTCGTGCATCCGGGTTGGAATAACCAAGTCGATACGCGCGGCGGCATGGACTTCGCTATTATCCGCTTCGATGGACCGGTGAACGACGCAGGCCCTGCGCCCGCGCTTTATTCTGGGCGCGACGAGCTCGGCAAACGCGCGGTGATGATTGGCGCGGGCACGCACGGCGTTGCGCCGTATGGGCACGGCTATCGCTTCGGCCCCGATCACGGCGCCGTGCTCACTGCCGCCGAAAACGTAATCGACCGCGTCGTCGCTGTGCAGCTCGGCGGCGAGCTTGGCGATTGGGGCAATCACCTCAGCATCGATCTCGATGAACCAGGCGGATCCAAGAATCGTTTCGGCGATGCAGCGCCGATCTCGCCGCTCGAAGGCGTGCTCGCGCCTGGCGATAGCGGCGGCTCGCTCTGGGCCAGTTTCAACGGCCGCTGGCGCGTCGTCGGCGTCAACTCAAGCGGCGATCCGGGCGCGGATTATCAGGACGTCTCGAACTTCGCGCGCGTCTCTACGCAGCGTCAGTGGATCCGCTCAATTTTTCCGGGCGTGCGCTTCGAGGGCGACAAGGTCGGCGATTAGGGCGTGCGCTCCAGAGTGCGGACGTCTTCCGGCGCGATGTGCACTTCCTTCGCGAGCGAGCGCGCGTTCTCGATCGCTCGGCGGAACTTCACGGGGTGCGCCATCGGCGGAAAATGCAGATGGGTCTCGCCCGTGCCGGTGACGACGATGCTGCCGTAGCCGAACAGCAAGCCTAGGAACGTCTGGCGCAGATTCACGCCCTCAACGCTCTCAACGGCCAGCTCTTCGGTCACTCGGCGGAAGAAGCCGCGCTTCAAGATCACGCGCTGATCGGTGACGGCAAACTCCGTGGTCGACATTTTGATCGCCGCCCACAGAAAAATGAACACGCCGATCACGGCGATGCCGAGCACCAAGAGCGCGGCCCACGCCGCGAGCCAGAGCGCAACCGGCCAGCGGCCGCGCATCAAGATGCGCTCGCCGCGCGCCAGACTTTTATCGACGTACTGAGCCATGGCGGAACAACGCGCGGTTCCGGCGCGTGTTCCGTGCGCGCAGTCTATGCGGCGGCGGGCTTGTGCTTGCGCTGCGGCGGCGTCTTTTGCGCGTCGCGTGCGCGCTGCGCCCACGCGCTGACGTCCGCCGCGGTTGGCAGCGGCGCATCACCCCAGGCGCGATCGGCCTCGTCGCTCGCGCACCATGTCGCGATCTCGCTTGCGAGCGCCGCGGAATCGGCGGCGATCAGCTCATCGGCATCCTCGATGCCGCACGCGACGAGCGCTTGCGCTTCGCGGCTGCGCAAACTCGGCACCGTGCACGCGAGCCGCGCTTGCGATTGCCACGCAGCGATAAGGCGCGCGGAAACGTGTTTTTGATCGATCATGACCGCCGCCGTCGCGGGCGCGACGGCGAGGAGATCGGACACAGTCCGCACGCCGACGGCCTCCAAACGCCGCGCCGTCTTCGGCCCGATCGAAGGCGCATCGACGACCGGATCATCCGGATGCAGCGCGTACGTGATCTTGCCGGGCTTTGCAGGTTCCGCGTCGGCTTCTGGCGGCGCAGTTTCAGTAAGCGTCAGCGTCGGCGGCGCAGCTTGCGGGCGCGGCTGCGCGGGCTTACCGCCTGCTTCAACTGGCGGCGGCGCAACGAACGTTGTCTTTGTTTCTGGCTCCGGGGCGGGCTTCGGCGCGGGCGCCTTCGCAACGGGCGCGGGCTTGGGCTTGGGCGCGGGTTTCGGTTTGGGCTCGGCCTTCGCCTTCACGGGCTTCGCGTCGCGATCCGGCGCGCCTTCGCCCGCCTTCGTGCCGGTTTCGCGCGGCCACTTCGCATCGAGCGACGAGAGCGGCGTGTTCGCGACCTCAGCCGCATAGAGCGCGCGCACGACCTTATCGTCTTCACCAAGCGTCTCGCGCACCTTGCCGGTGCGGCGGAACTCTTCGTACTGCGCCATCACTTCCTTGCGCGCGTTCACGTCTTCGATCTTCGCGAGCACCATCTGGATCGGCACTTCGAGCGCGAGGAAGAACGCCTGCAGCCCGCAATTCATTTGCGGCGGTTTCACGCCTGCTTCCGCGAATGTGCGATCGAGGATTTGCGAAAAGCCGATGACCGCATGCCCGACGAGCTTTGCGATCGTGTCCTTCAATTCCTGATCGAGCCCCGCCGGCGGGTCTTTCACGCCCGCGGCGTGATCATAGTGATCGAGGACCGTCTCGTAGTGCTTAGTCGATTCCAGCGCGCCCGCGCGCACCATCTCGGCCAGCCACTTCTCGCCGCTCGTTTCCGGCAGCGCCGGATAGCCGCCGAGATCGGTTTCGATGATGCGCTGAAACGTGCCGTAGGACTTCGAGAAGCTCCACTCCACCGCGCGGTGGATGACGCCCTCTTCTTCGGTCTGATGCGTGTGGAACGGCTGGATCGGATCCACGTAATAATGGCTCATCACGCCCGCGCACCACGCGGCCTGCTTCCAGTCTTTTTCCCTGAGCGCGCGCACCGTGCGGCGTTGCCACTCTTCGCACGCTTCGATGGCGCCGCCCCACTCGCCTTCGCGGACGTGCAGCACGTGATTCTTGAAGTCCTTGAACACTTCATCGGGCGCCTTCGCGCCCTTCAGATAATCGTGGTGGTGGTGCAGCAGCAGCGTGCGCCACGCTTCAGCGTCCGGGCTCTTCAAATGCCGCAATGCATCCACCGCCAAACGATGGTGGTTCGACGTGCAGCGCGAGGCGAACACGACGGTGTAAATCAGCGACATCTGTAACGAGCCCTTTCGACCGTTAAGGGCTCGGCTGAATCTGTTAATCGCCCGTTAACCGGTCGGCGCTCGGAGCCGAAACGACCTTACGCTTTGATCGCCAAATCCCATTCCACGCTGATCTGTCCACAGAGCCATTCTTGGCGCCGCTCAAGCGTCTGACGGTTCCACTCCGTGACGTTCTCGATCGTACGGGTGATGGCGCGCACCGGGAAGCCGCGACGGAAGTACACATCGAGCTTTTCAGGGAAGGTGCGCTGGCCCGCCTCATCGTCCTGCTTGTCGGTGACGAGGAGATAGTTGGCGATCATGTTCGAGTAGCCGTTGTACGCCTTCGGATCGGATGGGAAATATTGCAGCCACCATTGCGTGGGCGTCTTCGGCAGAACGTGTTCGACATTCGCGTCATCGACGCGCAAGCGCAGCACCTCGCCGAAGATGGCGTTGACGCGCCACATCAGATAGCGCCGGAGCGTATCGCGGTTCGACGAGCGGCTGACGCGTTCGAGCAAGTCCTCGCGCATCTTGTTGGTGATTTCGAGGTCGCTCGCGATCGTCACCAGGGGCTTGCTGTCCAACACGATGCTGCGGAACGCGCGATCGATGCGCGAGGTAAGCACGCGGTTATCGAACACGCGCAGATTGGCGCCCGCCATCAGCCGTTCGTACACGAGGAAGAACCGCTGCGTGGAATCGACTTTCTCCGGGCGCTCAGCGCGCGCGGCGAGAAACGCGATAGCGAGCGGCTCCCAGTCTTCCAGCTGCAAGAGCTGCAGGCACTTGATGCGCCGCTGCACGTCGGATGTGTCCGGGCCGGCCTGCACCGCCACGTTGATGAGATCGCGGTGCACATCGCAAAGGCGCGGAAGAACTTCCAAGAGGAAGCGCTTCACGCCGACGCGCTTTGCGATGGTCTCCCGGAGCGCACCGACATCGCCTGGCGAAATGATCGGCCCTGCGCCAAGCAGCAACGGGATGTAGCGCAGCAGGCGCGCGAAGTTTTCGCGGCTGCCGGAGCGCTCTTCCTTCAATTCCCAAATGCGCGCGGCTTCCTTCACGTCGTCGGCGGACAGGTCGCGGCTGTTGAGCAGCACGCCCTTCAGAATGTCCGGCTGCGACAGCGTCTTGCCGCGATTGTGCATCGTCTCGAACACGGTGGCGGCGCCGCCCGCTTCATCCGCATCGATCACATTCATCGTTGTGCAGCGCGCAATGAAGCGGATCAGGGTTTCGAGCGCGGCGGCGTCCATCCCATCGAGCGCATCGGCGATCTCGCGCGCCGCGAGGATGAGGCACTCCTGCGAATCCGTGGTGAAGTCGGTCAGGTCTGCGAGTTGGCGCATGCGGCCGGGCGTCTGCACCCAATAGTGAAAGAAGTCCGCTTCGGCTGGACGCAGCTGAATGCGCCCGCCCGCGCCGCCATCGGCGGCAGCGACCAGCGACTGGAAGAGCTTGGCGTGCTGCACCAGCCGATCACGTGCGTACGCCATGATCATCGTCAGCGTTGTCAGCCGCTGCTGGCCATCGGCAATGTCGAGAAACTTGCCATCGCGGATGAACACGATCTGGCCGATGAAGTAGAACGTGGACTTATTATCGAGCGCGGTGCGCAAATCCGAGATCAGCTGGCCAACTTCGCGCGTCGTCCAAGTGTAGGGCCGCTGAAACGGTGGGATGCGCAGCGTGACCGGCCGCAGAAGAATGCTCGACAGACTGAGAATCTGCGAGACGAGACCCAACGGGATCTCGCCAAACGGGTTACCGGGCATTGTCTTCCCTCGCGCATCCCCCAGGCGGGAGCGTTACAGGGCGGACAGGCGTCTGCAAAAGCCCCGCGGAACGGTTCGCGGCGCGGCGTTACGAAATCGACACAGGCGCGCCGAGCGTAAGACCGTCCCGCAGTTCCTGCGTTGCGGTAAAGCCGCGCGCAGCGAACGCGGGCGCGAGCCGGCGCGCGGCGTGTGCGTCGGTGAAGATCGCGCACTGCGCGACGGGCGTTTCACCAGGTGTGAGGTTGAGCACGTCCGCAACGCGGCGCGCGATGGCCGCGCCGCTATCGAGCCACGTCACGCCCGGCGGCGCAGCGGCCTCAAGCTCCGCACGCAGCAGCGGAAAATGCGTGCACGCGAGCGCTACGACATCGATCTCAGAGCCGCCCGGCGCATCGAACAACCCAGTAATCGCCTCGGAAATTGCGCTGGCATTGGGTGCGCCGCCGGCGAGCTTAGCCTCTGCCGCCGCGACCAGTGCTGTCGATCCGAACCGCACCACCCGCGCCCCGCTTGCGAAACGCGCAATCAGATCATCGGTGTAGGCGCGGGCCACGGTTGCGGGCGTCGCGAGCAGACCGATAGCCCCGGTTTTGGAGAGCGCGGCGGCCGGCTTGATCGGCGGCACAACGCCGACGATCGGCACAGGGAGCGCGGCGCGCGACGCTTCCAGCGCGATCGTGGACGCCGTATTGCACGCCATCACCACTATGTCGGGACTGAGTTCGTCACCCAGCACGCTCAAAAGCGCTGGGACGCGCGCCTGCAACGCCGCATCGGACTTCGCGCCATAGGGCAGCCACGCGTTGTCCGCCGCGTAATCGAACGCGAGCGGCAGACGCGCTTCGATCATGGCGTCGAGCACCGAAAGGCCGCCGACGCCCGAATCGAACACCAAGGCGCGCTTCATCGGCTCATTCGTAGCCCGGCGGCGGCGTTGCGAGGCCATAATGCGCGTGCGGCGCGCCCGTCGCCTGCGCCCACATCTGGTCGCCCCACGAATAATGCCACCACTCGTTGCGGAAATTCGAGAAGCCGGCATCCGCCATCAGCCAGTAGAGCAGCCGCCGGTTCGCCATCGCTTCATCGTGCGAGAAGGAGAAGGCTTGCGCGTGGGGCGGCTCGAAGAGGTCCGTCTCCGCCAGCGGGCTCGCGTCATCGAACAGCGAGCCCATCCATAGCGGCGGCCCATCGATCATCGCGATGGTGAGATCGACTGCGCCGCCGGTGGCGTGCGGGGCTGGACGCTTAGGGTCCACTGTCGGGGCGGCCCAGTATTGGCCCACCCCTGCTTTCACGTCCGCCTCCGACATGTCCGGCCAGCGACGCTTCAACTCGTTTGGCATCCAAACGTTGTGGAAATAGGCCTGCACCGCACGTGGCCGCCAGGCGTCGTAGAGGTGGAGGCAGAGCCCTTGTTCGCGCAGGCGCCGGTCCACGCCCTGGAGCCTCCGCGCAACCGACTCGCGCATCAGCAATTTGTCGATCGCCCCGGGCGCTGGCGCCCAGTACGGCGGGTTCAAGTCGTGGGCGTAATAGTTCCTGCCGGATAGTCCGAAATCGGACGCTTCCACGAGCGGTTCGCGGAACAAATCCGCGTCCTCATCCACGGGCCAGTCGCGGTACGAACCCTTCGGAATCGTTAACGATTCTCGCGAGGGAATCGCTTTAGACCGCAAGGAGGCAAGAGCGCCGAACATACCTGTTAGCTACTTAGTAATCATGTTCCCCAAAATGGAGAACTGGGGTAGTAGGCGGGTTCATCTTCATCGTCCATGAGGCCGCATTGGGGCGGCGGCGGTAGAGCAAAAATCGGGGTCCGGACATGAGCCGCATTGGAACTTCCTCCGTCGTCTTCGTGACGCTGTCGGGCCTGTTCTGGGGCGGCTGGGTCGTCGGATCGCAGACGCCGCAAGGCCAAGAAGCCCTCGCCGACGCGTACGAGGCTTATGCCGCGCAGCAATCTGCGGTGAACGAAGATCTCTTTGCGCCGGATGCGCTGCGCGCGCTGGTGTGCGGTGAAAATGGCCCGGTGGCTGAAGGCGCGCGTCCGTGCCTCGCTGTCGCGGCAGGCGGCCGCCTCTTCATCGTCGACGCCGGTTCGGGCGCCGCTTCAGCGCTGTCGCGCCGCAATGTGCCGCTCGGCCACCTCGAAGCCGTGCTGCTCACGGGCGGTGATTTCACGCGCGGCGCCGATCTCGACGAGCTCTACGTCGCCTATTCGCGCACCGATAACGCGCTTCTCCCGGTTTACGGCCCCGCCGATGCGCAGCGCATGGTGGAAGGCCTCAACCAAGCCGCCGGCCTCGATGGCGCCACGCGCGGCCTGCAAGCCTGGGGTCCCGCTCCGGAGCCGGGCCGCTCTGTGATCGTGTTCGAAGGCGACGGTCTGGTCGTTTCCGCGTTTACGACGCAGGAAGACGCGTTCCACGGCCGCGTTGGCTACCGCTTCGATTATCACGGCCGCTCACTGGTCGTGGCCGGTGACGGCCGCGCCGAATGGGCTTCGGCCGCCGCTGACGCGGACGTGGTGCTGCACAGCGCGCAAACGCGTTCCCTGGCGCATCTCCACCAAGAAGGCGGCGCCACGATCGCGGAAGTCGCCGCCGAAGCGCGCCGCGCGAACGCCGGTACGGTGGTGCTCTCCAGCGCAAGCTCTAACTCGCTTGCGGCCGCGATGCAGGTCCGTGAAGCGCGCGCGGCAGGCCTCAACGACGTTGTCGCGGCCCGCGAAGGCATGCTGCTTGAGCTGCCGCTCGCGAACCACGAAGTGAACGTTCGTCCGCTCTAAGCGGCCTTCGCTCCAAACGGTACGCGGCGCTTCTGTCTGACGGTTCAGACAGAGTCTGTGCTGTGCGCCTTACCCGCGCCATGAAACCTGGAGTAAAGAGCAGGCCAATCATGCGCCCGCTCCGCGCCCTCCTGATCGCGCTCGCCGCAACCGTTGCCTGCGCTACGCCCGCAGCGGCCGATCGCTTTGCGCTCGACTACGAGGGCAGCACCATCGGCGTGCTCCCGCTTGGGGACGTGACGCTCGATTTCGATGTCACCGACAGCCGCTACTCAGTGCTCGCGCGCCTAAGCTCGAGCGGCCTCGTCTCGATGTTCGAACGCACGCGGCTCGTCGCGAGCGCCGAAGGCCGCATCGAAAACGGCCAAGTGCGCTGGGAGCGCTACGACCTCGATCACCACTACAGCCGCAAGCATCGCATCATCGGGATGTTCCCGACTGCCGAAGGCATCGCGGCGGACATCAATCCGACGTTCCGTCTCTGGGGCGAGCCGCCGACGAGCGATGCGCAACGCCGCGCGTCGCGCGATCCGCTCTCCTCGCTCGTTGCGATGGCGGTCGATGTGCAGCGTACGCGCACGTGCAACGCCGACTACCCGACGTTCGATGGCCGCTGGCATTACATGCTCCAGCTGCGCGGCGGTTCACGCGATCGCGTCGACAGCGGCGGCTACGAAGGCCCCGCATTGCGCTGTCGCATGCGCTACGTGCCTGTCGCCGGCTTTGAAGCAGGCGACGGCGGCCGGCGGCGCATTCCTGAGGGCGACATCTGGTTCGCGCTGGTTGAAGGCGCTTCGCTTGCGCCGCCCGTGCGCATTCGTTTGCCGATGGGCGTTGCGCGCGCGCACATCGCGCTCGCCCGCTGGCGGCGTCCCTCCGTTGAGATCGATACGGCCGAGTCCGTCGCGACCCCGCCCACACCATGAGCGTTAGACGCGCTGCGGCGGAGCTGACGATCGCCGTTCTCGATCAAGGGCGCACGTTCGAGGACGCGCTCGCCGATACGAAAAGCTTCAGCGCGCTTGAGGGCCGTGACCGCGCCTTCGCGCGCGCCGTCGCCTCAGCAACGCTGCGCCGTCTCGGCGGCATCGATGCGATCCTCGCGAAATTTCTTGCGAAACCGCTGCCCGAAACCGCGTTCGCCGGCCGCGCCATTCTGCGCACGGGCGCCGCGCAATTGCTCGTGCTGCACACGCCGCCACACGCCGCCGTCGGCGAAAGCGTCGCGCTTGCCAACGCGCACAAAGGCTCGCGCGGTTTCGCCGGCCTCATCAACGCCGTGCTGCGCAAAGTCGCCAACGAGGGGCCATCGCTGTTTGAAGCGCAACCGCTCGGCGCGGATCTGCCGCCGTGGCTGTTTGCACGCTGGCGCGCCGCTTATGGCGACACAACGGCCGCGGCGATTGCAGAAGCACTGCGCCACGAAGCGCCACTCGACCTCAGCGCGCGCAACGGCGCAGCGGCGCTCGCGCAGTCCGTTGGCGGCGAAGCGCTGCCCACCGGCTCCGTGCGCCTCGGCGATCACGCGCCGGTCGATGAGCTTCCCGGCTTCAATGACGGCGCGTTCTGGGTGCAGGACGCCGCCGCCGCGCTGCCCGCGCAATTGCTGGGCGATGTGCGCGGTAAAGACGTGCTCGACCTTTGCGCCGCGCCCGGCGGCAAGACGCAGCAACTCGCAGCCGCTGGCGCCAACGTCACCGCGCTCGACAAAGACCACAGCCGCCTTGATCGCCTGCGTGCAGGTTTGAAGCGCACCGGCCTCACAGCGGAGGTCGTCGCGATGGATGCGCGCGAGTGGAGCCCCTCAAAGCTCTACGATTGCGTGCTGCTCGACGCGCCCTGCACCGCCACCGGCACGCTGCGCCGCCATCCCGACATCGCTTGGCTCCGCCGCCCGACCGACATTCCCGCGCTCGCCACACTGCAAGCGGAGCTGCTCGCAAAGGCCGCGACGTTCGTGAAGCCGGGCGGCGCGCTCGTCTACGCCGTGTGCTCGCTCGAGCCCGAAGAAGGCGACGCGATCGTGCGCGCCCCGCCCGATACGCTCACACGCGATCCCATCGCGCCAAACGAACTCGGCGATCCCGCGTTCATCACGGAGGACGGCGCGCTCCGCACGCTTCCCTCGCACTGGCCAGAACGCGGCGGGCTCGACGGCTTTTACGCCGCGCGCTTCATCCGCCGCTAAGCGTCGCCGCGCTCCAGCGCCCAGGCGTCGTCCCGAACTGCCTGCGAAACGCAGCGACGAACGCGCTTACGCTCTCATAACCAGCGCTATCGGCCGCGCGCGCCACGTTTGCGCCGCCAGCAAGCGCCGTCGTCGCAGCGAGTAAGCGTTGCTGAGTGCGCCATTGCGCGAAGCTCATGCCGGTCTCTTCCAAGAAGAGCCGCTGCAGCGTCCGGACGCTGGCGCCTGCGTCGCGCGCAATGTGCGCGAGGCCCACCCGCGCCGACGCCAGATCTGCGGCGCGCGCCGCGCGTGGATCCTGCGGCCGCCGCAGGGCGAGCGGCAGCGAGGCCGCCTCGCGCAGCTCGCGGAGCACAATCTCCGCAAATGCAGCGTGCCCGCTGTCGTCTGCACGCAGTGGCGCGAGCGTGACGACGCGGCGGATCAGTTCGCGGAAGAACGCGCTCACGGCGAGCACGCGCGTTGAGCCGCCCGCGTCCAGCGACGGGGCGAGGTAGAGGGTGCGCAAGCGCGCTGCGCTCTCCATGCGTATCTCGTGGCGCACGCCCGCGGGGACGCGCACCGCCATGGACGGGGGGATCACGTACTCATCCCGGCCGGCTACGAGGCGCATCAGGCCAGCCTCGGCGAAGACGATCTGGCTCCATGCGTGGACGTGCGGCTCGGTCGTCCGCCCGGCGGGGTAGTCCGTTGCAAGGGCGCGGATGAGGAAGCCTGTTGTCATGGCGCGTTTGCGACAATAGTTGGCACAATGGCGCGTACCGGCAAGGCGTGGCAGGCGCTAGGGTCATGCCCTGGAGGCCGCCATGCCCAATATCGCCCACTTCGCCATCCAGGCCGACAATGTCGAGCGCGCCAAGGCCTTCTACGAGGCCTGTTTCGGCTGGCGCTTCGAGGCCTGGGGGCCCCCCGACTTCTACAATGTTCACACGGGCGAAGGCGGAATCATGGGGGCGCTCTACGCCCGCACCGAGCCGCTCACCGGGACCGGCATGCGGGGCTTCCGGTGCACCATCGCCGTCGACGATGTCGCCGCCGCCCGCGCCCGCGTCCTCCAGCACGGCGCGACGCTGACGCATGACACCAGCACGATCCCCGGCGTCGGCACGCTGATCGAGTTCGCCGATCCCGAAGGCAATATCGTCTGCGCCATGCGTTACGAAAGCGGCGCGCACTGACGCCGGAACCGGTGTGACAGGGCGCGTCCTTGCACCGTTCTCCGGGCGCGGCTAGCACACCCCACATGGCGCGGACGCTGATTTCGCCGTCGATCTTATCGGCGGATTTCGCGAAACTTGGCGAAGAGGTGCGCGCGGTCGAGGCCGCCGGCGCCGACATGATCCACGTCGACGTGATGGACGGTCATTTCGTCCCCAATCTCACCATCGGGCCGATGGTCGTGAAGGCGCTGAAACCGCACGCCAAAACCCCGCTCGACGTGCATCTGATGATCGCGCCGGTCGACCCCTACATCGCCGCCTTCGCCGATGCGGGCGCCAGCATCATCACGTTCCATCCGGAAGCTGGCCCGCACGCGCACCGCACCGCGCAAGCGATCCGCGCTACGGGCGCCAAAGCCGGCGTTTCGCTCAATCCCGGCACGCCGATCGAGGTCATCGACAATCTGATCGATCTGATCGACCTCGTGCTGATCATGACGGTGAACCCAGGCTTCGGTGGCCAGAGCTTTATCGAAAGCCAACTCCCGAAGATCGAAGCCGCGCGCAAACGCATCGACGCCTCGGGCCGCGGCATCGTCCTTGAGGTCGATGGCGGCGTGAACGCAGAAACTGCGCCGCGCGTCATCGCTGCAGGCGCGACCGCGCTCGTCGCCGGCACCGCCGTGTTCACCGGCGGCCCCACCGCGTACGCCGCCAACATCGCGCGTCTGCGCGCCAGCACCGCGTGAGCGCGCCAGCCGACGGTCCTCCGCGCCGCGCCTGGCTTTCCCGCGGCGGCGGCGACGTTGAACAATGGCGCGCCAATCCGTTCTACCGCCTGCGCCTCGGCGATCACGGTCCTGACCGTCTCACCCACTTTGGCGCCGATCCGCGCCTCGGCGATCTTTCGCGCGGACGCGAGCTCATGCGCGGCACGTGGCGCATCGCTGCCGAGCGCATGGCGGGCGATTACGACATTCCGTGGGATCGGCCGCATCCGTCGAAACATTTCTCGGCGCGCCTACACGCCTTCACCTGGCTCGCCGATCTCGAAGCCATCGGACCCGATGCGCACGGGCGCATCTCCGCGCTGATCGAAACCTGGGTGCGTCTTTACGGCGAGTGGGACGAGTTTGCGTGGGATAGCGCGCTCACCGCTGAGCGTCTGTTCGCCTGGCTCTGCCATGGCCGCCGCGCGTTCGAGTTCGGCGATCCCGCGATGCGCCTTGCGCTGATGCGCAGCGCCGGGCGCCAAGCGCGCCTTTTATTCATCGGCCACAGCGATCTCGATGACCGGCCGCTCGCGCAACTGAAAGCGGGCGCGGCCCTCCTCCTCGCCGGCTGCGCGGACTTTCCGGACGCGGAGCGTCTTCGTGAAGAAGGCGAAGAAGTTCTGATCGAAGCGATCGGCAAGCAATTCCTGCCGGACGGCGCGCACCAGTCGCGTTCGCCTGAAGGCCTCGCCGAAGCGCTCTGCGATCTCGTCACCGTGCTCGATACGTTGAAGCAGGCCGGCTTCGAACCGGTGCCGAGCATCAAGGACGCGCTGCCGCGCCTCGCGAACATGCTGCGCTTCTTCCGGCTCGGCGACGGTGGCCTCGCGTGCTTCCACGGCGGCTCCGAAGGCCGCCCCGCCGCGATCGACCGTGCGCTCGCGACGATCCAAGGTCCGGTGCGCGGCTTCAAATTCGCGACACACGCGGCGTATCAACGCCTCGAACAAGGCCCGCTCACGTTGCTCTTCGATGTCGGCGCAGCGCCCCCGACATTGTTCGGCGAACGCGCGCACGCCGGTTCGCTCGCGTTCGAAATGTCGTCCGGCGCCGAACGGATCATCGTCAATGTCGGCGCTGCGCGCGAGTTGGAGCCCGAAGGCCGCGCCGCGGCGCGCACCACCAACGGCCACTCGACGCTGATCGTGAACGATGCGCTCTCCGCCGCGCTCGAAGGCCGCGGACGCTCGCCCCGCTTCGTCGGCCCGCACGTCGATGACGTGCGGCGAAGCGAGGATGATGACGGCGTCACGGTGCAAGGCCGGCACGATGGGTACAAAGCGCAGTTCGGCCTACTCCATCGCCGCTACCTGTTCGTGGATCACGCTGGCAAAAACGTGCGCGGCATCGACGAGCTGATGCGGCCGATGAAGCTCAAGACCGCGCCGCCGCGCCAGCCGATCCCGTTCGTCGCGCGCTTCCACCTGCACCCAAGCGTGCGCGCTCAGACCATCGAAAACCAAATGATCTCGCTCGAAACACCGAGCGGCGTGCGCTGGCGCCTGCGCACCGACGCGCCAGACGTTTCGCTGCAGCGCTCCGCCTATTGGGGCGGCGCGACAGTCCCGCAGGACACGCTGCAAATCGTGCTCGCCGGCGCTGCCGATCCCATGGGCCACGGCCTTGGCCCGCCAAACCGAATCCGCTGGGCGCTCGCCCGCTCCGACTGACGAAAGAAAAGATGACCAACGACATTCAACCCGTCCGCCGTGCTTTGATCTCGGTCTCGGACAAGACCGGCCTCGAAGACGCGGGCAAAGCGCTCGCCGCGCACGGCGTCGAACTCGTCTCGACCGGCGGAACCTCCGCCGCGCTCAAGAAAGCCGGGCTCGACGTGAAAGACGTGAGCGCGCTCACCGGCTCGCCCGAAATGATGGACGGCCGCGTGAAGACGCTGCACCCAAAAGTCCACGGCGGCCTGCTCGCGCTCCGGGACAATCCTTCCCACGCCGATGCGCTGAAAACGCACGGCATCGCGCCGATCGATGTCTTGTACGTGAACCTCTACCCGTTCGAAGCCACCGTCGCGGCCGGCGGCGATTTCGACGCCTGCATCGAAGACATCGACATTGGCGGCCCCGCGATGATCCGCGCCGCCGCGAAGAATCACGGCTACGTCGCGGTCGCGACCGATGGCGACGATATCGCCGCGATCCTCGAAGAGATCAAAACCCACGGCGGCACCACGCACGCGCTCCGCAAACGCCTCGCCGCCAAAGCCTACGCACGAACGAGCGCGTACGACGCCGCGATCTCCGGCTGGTACGCCGCGCAACT
>CAZXNY010000016.1:0-17195 GCA_964642205.1 uncultured Caulobacteraceae bacterium | reverse complement strand
CGCGTGAGCATCTCGTGTTCGACAGCGCCAAGCTGAAGCCAGAGGAGATCGTCGACATGCTCGACTGGCCGATTGAGCGCGCAAGGCGTGCGTTTGAGCCCTGAGCGGGCCCGGCGCGCGTTCGCGCCATAAATCGACCGCCGCCGCATTGCGCACGCAAACGCGCCTTCGCGCCGCCGCGTTCGGCGGCAAGCTCACGTCAGCGAGGACGCCATGAGCATCAACCTCTATATGCAGCGCTTGCCGGCCGACCGCGCCGAGGCGCTCCGGCGCAATCCATCCGGCGCGCGCGACATCGCACTTGTCGCGGCGGACGATCTCTCGCGCGCCTCGCTCGAAGCGCTGTTCTCCGGCATGCCGACCGAGCAGCAGGCGCAGGCGCGCGCGCAGCACGAACAGGTCATGCAGTCCTTCCGCCAGAGCGAACTGGCGCAAGCGGCTATGGCCATGGTGGACGCTGCGCGCGACCGCATGCGCCGGCAGCCACCGCTCTCGCCCGCGCTACCGCTCGAGAAATCGTGGCACGCAATCCACTTCGCGCTGACGGGCTCTGGCGGTGCGACGGCATCGCCAGGCAATCTCATGTTCGCGGGCACGCCAATTGGCGAAGACACCGGCTACGGCCCTGCTTCGCTCGTGACGCCGCAGGCGGTCTCGGCTTTCAACATCTTCCTCGCCGCGCGTGAGGACGCCGCGTGGATCGCCGGCTTGGACCTCAACGCAATGGTGCGCGCACAAGTGTACGGCGGCGCGAACGATGACGGCGCGCGCGAAATGCACGCGGAGGAACTAGCGTTCTACCTGCCGCGGCTGCGCGCGTACGTGAGCGCCGCAGCGCTGGCTGGCGAGGCTGCGCTCGTGTGGCGCGCTTAGCGGGACGAGGGCGCCCTCCCCCTCTTCCGGCTGCCCGCCGAAAGAGGGGGATTGGCCTCATGCGTTCGCTTCAAGGCTCAAGCGCGCGGCATCGGCGATGCCGAGTTCCGCAGTGATCTTGAGCCGCCCGTCTTCATCATCGACGTGCTCTTCGATTATCCGGCCTTTTGCTGCGATGCGCGCGCGCGTGCGTCCATCGCCCGGATCGAGCGAGAACGACACGATGCGCGTTGCGCCAAACGCCGCACGATCGATCGCGGCGAGGAGGGCGTCTGTCCCCTCCCCTGTGAGCGCGGAGATCGGAATAGGGGGCAGGGAGTGGTTTTGCGCGCCCTCTTCCGCCTCTTCCGCTGCACGCGCCAAACGCGCCGCGCGCTGCTCATCGCTCAACAGATCGATCTTATTCCACGCTTCGATCATGGGCGGACGCGGGCGCGCTTCGCCGTTCTTGGCGTCATCGGCCGCGACTTGATCGAGCACGGCAAGCACATCGTCTCGCTGCGCATCGGTCTCGGGCGACGCGATATCGCGCACGTGGATCAGAAGATCAGCCTCCATCACTGCTTCCAGTGTTGCGCGGAACGCCGCGACAAGCTCGGTAGGCAGATCGGTGATGAAGCCCACTGTGTCGGACGCCACGAACTGACGACCGCCCGGCAGCTTGATCAGCCGCGCGGTCGGATCGAGCGTAGCGAACGGCATATCCTTGGCGAGCACGCCAGCCTGCGTGAGCCGATTGAAGAGGCTCGACTTGCCGGCGTTGGTGTAGCCAACGAGCACGACCGCTGGCAGGCCCGCGCGCGAGCGCGCGCGCCGCTGCAGACCGCGCGTGCGGCGCACGTCCTCGAGTTCGAGTTTTAGTCGGACGATACGATCGGCGATTTGGCGCCGGTCGAGTTCGATTTGCGCTTCACCAGGGCCGCCAGTTTTTCCTGTGCCGCCGCGCTGACGCTCTAAGTGCGTCCAAGTCCGCACCAGGCGCGAACGCTCGTAGCCGAGCCGCGCCAGCTCCACCTGGAGGCGGCCTTCGCGCGTTTGTGCGCGGCGGCCGAAGATCTCCAGGATGAGGCCCGTACGGTCGACGACCTTGGCGTTGAGCGCGCGTTCGAGGTTGCGTTGCTGCACAGGAGATAGCGCAGCGTCGATGATGATGACGCCGGCGTCTTTCTCCGCCGCAAGAGCCTTGAGCGCGTCCACGCGTCCCGAGCCGAAATACGAGCCCGGTTCGAGGCGGCGGAGCGTCACGATCTCGTCATGCACGACGGTGAGGTCGAGTGCGGCGGCCAGGCCACACGCTTCCTCAAGCCGTAGCGCGCTGTCGCGTGTCTCCACGCCCTGCGCGAGACGTGGGCGCAGGACGATGGCGTTGTCCGGATTGTGGTCTTTGGGCGTATCGCCCGCCGCGCCCTCAGGCGTCGGCGTCTTCCATTGCTTTGTCGATTTCATAGAGCTGCACGGGCTGGCCTGGCATGATCGTCGAAATCGCGTGCTTGTAGACGAGTTGGACTTGGCCATCGCGCCGCAAGAGGACGCAGAAGTTATCGAACCAAGTCACGACGCCCTGAAGTTTCACGCCATTCACGAGGAAGATGGTCAGGGGAGTTTTGGCTTTACGGACGGCATTCAGGAACGTGTCCTGCAAGTTCTGTTTCTTATCCATGGCACAGCCGTTCTTATTGAGCGCTACGCCCGCCGCAGCGCTGGCTGCCTTTTACTCCTGCGTCGGTGAGCCGGGCAAGTTTGGAACCCGGGTATCAGCCCTGCGCGGCGGCGGCGCCGAAATAAGCGTCACGCAGCGCACGCGCCACCGGGCCGGGCTTACCGTCGCCAATCTGGCGCCCGTCCAAGCGCACCACGGGAATGGCGGCGTTGGTGGCCGATGAAATGTACGCTTCGCGCGCAGCGAGCGCTTCGGCGACGGTGAAGGGCCGCTCCTCGACCTTCATTTGATGCTCGGCTGCGATACGCATCAACGTGGCGCGCGTGACTCCGTGCAGGATGCGATTGGACAGAGGCTGCGTGCGCAGCACGCCCGCGCTGTCGACGATCCAGGCGTTGGACGACGTGCCTTCCATCACAAAGCCGTCAGCGTCAACGAACCAGGCCTCGAACGCGCCGGCTTCGCGCGCGGCTTGTTTGGCGAGTACGTTTGGAAGAAGGCCGACGCTCTTGATGTCGCAGCGCGCCCAACGCGTCTCAGGCACGGTGACGACTGCAATACCGCTCGCGGCGCGCGCGGCGACAAGCGCCGGGTCAATGCGCTTGGCGGTGATCACAACGACCGGATGCGCATACGCAGGGAAGGCATGATCGCGGGGCGCCACCCCGCGGCTGACTTGCAGATAGAGCAGCCCGTCGCGCAGACGATTGCGGCGCTGAACTTCTTTGAGGATCGCCATCAGCGCGACGCGTGAGAGCGGCGGCTTGATCTTGAGCTCGCCAAGCGAGCGCTCGAGGCGCGCGAAATGGCCCTCATTGTCGAGCAGGGCGCCCTTCTCCACGCCCCACACTTCGTAGATCGCGTCCGCGAATTGATAGCCGCGATCCTCAACCTCGATCAGCGGTTCGGAGAGCGGGCGGTACTGACCGTTCACGTAGGCGATGCGACTCATTCGAGATCGCCGCCACGGCCTGGCGCATCGACGCCCAAAGATTTGAGCTTTCGGTGCAGCGCCGAGCGCTCCATCCCGATGAAGGCAGCGGTGCGCGAGATGTTGCCGCCAAAACGCGTGATCTGGACGTTGAGATATTCACGCTCGAACCGTTCGCGCGCGTCGCGCAGCGGCATGCCGATGACTTCCTGCAAGCCATCGTGTTTTGAGAACCCCGCGGAGGGCCAAGCCTCAGGCGGCAACGCGTCGACCGTGACCGGCGAGTTTGGATCGCCGCCAGCTAGTATGAGGATGCGCTCAATCACATTGCGCAGCTGGCGCACATTGCCCGGCCAATCGGCCGCCTGCAGCGCGGCCATGGCATCTTCACCGATCTCGCGCACTCCGAGGCCGGACGTGCCGGCGAGGCGCGACACGAAGTAGGCCGCCAATTCCGGAATATCTTCACGCCGCGTGGAAAGCCCCGGCGCCGAGAGCGGAACGACGTTCAAGCGGTGGAAGAGGTCTTCGCGAAAGCGCCCAGCCTCGATATCGCCGCGCAGGTCACGCGACGTCGAAGAGACGACGCGCAAGTTGACCTGCACATCCGCCGTGCCGTTGAGACGGCGAAAGCGCTGATCGACCAGCACGCGCAGGATCTTCGATTGAGTCTCGGGCGGCATATCGCCGACTTCATCGAGGAAGAGCGTGCCATTGTGCGCCTGCTCGAACACGCCGATCTTGCGCGGGCTCCCGTCGGGGCCGTCTTCGCCAAAAATTTCCTGCTCCATGCGCTCAGGCGCAATCGAAGCCGCGTTGATCGCAACGAACGGCCCGTGACCACGCTGGCTGCGCTCATGCAGCAAGCGCGCGATCAGCTCCTTGCCGGAGCCTGCAGGGCCGACGATCAGCACGCGCGAGTTTGTTGCGGCTACCCGGTCAATCGCAGCGCGCAGCTGCTGCATCACCGGTGACGAGCCAACCAACTCATCGCCAATCACGGCGCGCGCCTTCAGCGAAGCGTTCTCCCGCTTGAGACGCGTCGCTTCCAGAGCGCGTTGCACGACAACGAGCAGCCGGTCCGCGTTGAACGGCTTCTCGATAAAGTCGTACGCGCCTTTGCGGATCGCCGCGACGGCGGTTTCGATCGTGCCGTGGCCGGAGATCACGATCACCGGCATGTCGGGATCGATCTCCTTGAACATCAGCAGAAGATCGAGCCCATCGAGCCGGCTGCCTTGCAGCCAAATGTCGAGCACGACGAGCGCCGGCCGCCGCCGGCGCACAGCGTCGAGCGCCTCATCGGCGTCGCGCGCAACGCGCACGGCGTGACCGTCATCCTCCAAAATGCCAGACACCAGTTCTCGGATGTCGGCCTCGTCATCTACGACAAGAATATCTGCGGGCATCACAGTGCTCCCTCGCCGACTTCCGCTTGCGGGTCGGCTGGCGCTTCCCAGCGCTTCGGCAAAACAAAACGCACGACTGCTCCTTGGCCAGGCGAAGGCGCATCATCGAGTTCAATGAGCCCGCCGTGGTCCTCCACGACGCGCGCGACAATGGCCAGGCCCAGCCCCGAACCTTTGACGCGCGTCGTGACATAGGGCTCGATCAGCCGATGGCGATCGTGCGTCGGAAAACCGAGCCCGTTGTCCGTAATTTCAAACTGAACGCCGTAATCGAGATCGCGCAGGCGAAGCGTGACCCGACCGTCCTTCGGCTCGCCATCCTTCTGACGGCGGCCCTGAATGCTCTCGGCGGCGTTCTTCACGAGATTGGTCAAGCCTTGCGCGATCAGGCGCTCATCGCAGATGAGCCCGATCGGCGTATCGACGCCCAGTGCCTCGAAATGGATATCGGCATGCACGAGGCGTTGCGCAAAGACGACGGAGCGCGCGATTTCGCTCATGTCGGCAAAGGCCATGCGCGGCGTCGGCATCCGAGCGAACGCGGAAAATTCATCGACCATGCGGCCGATATCCGTGACTTGCCGCAGGATCGTGTCCGTGCACCGCCGGAAAATCTCCGGATCCGACGTGATCTCACTGGCGTACTTGCGCTGCAGACGCTCAGCCGAAAGCTGGATCGGAGTCAGCGGGTTTTTGATCTCGTGCGCGATGCGGCGCGCGACGTCTTTCCAGGCTTCCTGCCGCTGCGCGGAGATCACCTTCGTCATGTCATCGAACGTCAGCACGAAGCCGCCGCTCTCAGGGTCTGGGCTCATGCGCACGGAGAGGTGCGCGGAGAAATCTTCGCGCACGAGATCGATCCGCACCGGTGGTGTTTCGATTTGCGGCGTGGCGTTGTTGAGGAGATCGGCAAATTCCGGCGCAACGTCGACAAGACGGCGGCCTGACAACGGCTCGTCAGCCATGCCGAGAAGATGACCGGCTGACCGATTGGCTGCGGTGATGCGTCCATCCCGGTCGAGCCCGAACACGCCTGCGCTGACGCCTGCGAGCACCGCCTGGATGAAACGGGAGCGCCCCTCCGCCGCCTCCTGCGCGGCAACAAGCTCCTTGCGCTGCGCGTCCAACTGCGCGGTCATTTGGTTGAAGGCGAGTTCGAGTTCGCCGACTTCATCATGCGCCGCATCCGCCGGCACGCGCGCGGCGAAGTCGCCAGAGGACACACGGCGCGACGCATCGGCGAGCCGCCCGATCGGTCCCGAAATCCGCGTAGCGTAAGCGAGGCCCAGCCACACTGCGCCAAGCAGAACGAGCGCAGTCACCGCAGTGTATGTGAGCGCAAAGAGCCCCTGCACGCGCGCGCGCTGCCGTTCTGCATCTCTGTACGCCACCACAGCCGTTTCAAACTCGCGCAAGCGCGCAAGCATCCCCGGCTCCACTTCGCGCATCACCAGCAGATACGCGCCGTCATAGGCGCTCAGCCGATAAAGGCCGCGCACGACGTTGTCGGTGTCTTCAAAAGCGATCGCGACAGAGCTGCGATCGGCATCGTCATACGCTTGTGCCGACGGCGCGCGATACGCAGGCGCCCCACTCTCTTCCGCGCGCGCCAATACGGTGCCGAAACGATCGACTACATAAGCTGACGCGAGCAACCGCCGCTCGGCCTGAGAGGCGAGGAAGCGGCCGTAGCGCGCTGGATCACCAGTGAGCGCACTTTGCGCGAGGTTCAGGTCCGCCGCCATTGCGAGCACTTCGCCGCGCAAATTCTCGGTGGCGATGTTGACGTAGGACCGGCCGACATTCGCGGCGCTATCGATCGTCGTGCGCACGCGCGTCGAGAACCACTGCTCGACGCCCTGCGTCAGCGCGGCGCCGAGAAACACAGCCATGACGATCGCCGGTACGACAGCAGCCAAGCTGAAGAGCGCCACGAAACGAAGGTGAAGCCGTGCGCCCATCGCGGCGTTTTCGCGCTGGCGCGCGATGCGCCAGATGCGGTGGATGAGAATGCCGGCGAGAACCGCGCTCAGCGCCAGGCTCGCGCCCAGCATCCACGCGACCGCGCTGTCATCCCGATCAGCGTCCGATACCACCAGCAGGGTCGCGAGGGCCGCGAGCCCCGCGGCCACGACAAACCCGACGGCGAAGGCCACGGCGCCCTTGCTCGGACGGCCTATGGGCAGGCCGCCGATCCCAATTGTCACGCTCTCGCGGGGCGCCTGTTGCTCCATTGCAACAATGTGTTGGCGCCGGGAGACGCTTCCGTCAATCGGTTCGCCCAGTGCGGACGCCGAGCGTCTGAATCTTCTTCCGAAGGGTGTTCCGGTTGATGCCCAAGACGGCAGCGGCCTTGATCTGATTGCCCTTCGTCGCCTGCAGCGCGAGTTGGATTAGGGGCCGCTCGACTTCGGCAAGCACACGATCGTAGAGCCCGGGCTCGGGCAGGTCCGGCCCCTGAAACACGTTCGAGAGCCGGCGCATCACGTTCTCTTCGAAGGTCTCAGGCGCTTCGACCTCAGCGCCCATCGTCGCGCGGCTGACGCCGAGCTCCCGCTCGATTTCACGGGCCGTGATGACGCTGACCGGCGAGAGCGCGATGGCCCGCTTCAGCAAGTTTTCGAGTTCGCGCACGTTGCCCGGCCAATCGTGCGTCTTGAGGCGTTCGATGGCCGAGGCGTCGAGTGTCTTTTCCTGCAGACCTTCGCGGCGCGCGCGCACAAGGAAGGCGCGCGCGAGATCACCAATATCATCGAGACGTTCGCGCAGCGGCGGGAGACGAATGGTGACGACATTCAAGCGATAGAAGAGGTCTTGGCGGAACGCGCCGGTGCGCACGAGCGCGCCGAGATTGCGCTGTGAGGCCGCAATCAGCCGGACGCTCTGCCGTGGCGTACTCTCACCAGCCTGCAAAAGGCCGACGAGACGCGTTTGGGCTTCGACTGGCAAATCATCGATATCCTCGAGAAACAAAGTACCGCCCGCCGCCTCCGCGAGTTTGCCTTCAGGCCCGAAGAGATCCGCTTCGATGCGCGGGCCAGCGGCGCCCGCAAGGCTCATCGTCACGAAAGGACCGGTCGCGCGCTTCGAGAACTCATGGATCGCGCGCGCGACGCGCTCCTTGCCCGCGCCGCTTTCACCTTCGATCAGCACTGTAAGATCGGTGCCGGTCACGCGCGCCATGATGCGGTAGACTTCCTGCATCGCGGCGGAGCGGCCAATCAGCGGCAAACGTTCTTCGCGTTCGGCCTTCGACGCGGCAACGCGCGATTTCGCATCCGGCCCCCCAGACAAGGCACGGCGCACGGCGCCGATGAGATCATCGAGGTCGAATGGCTTTGGAAGGTATTCGTACGCGCCCGCGCCGGCGGCGGAGAGCGCCGTCATTACGTTGGATTGCGCGCTCATCACGATGACGGGCAATTGCGGGCGCGCAGTGCGTAGGCTTGGCAACGTATCGAACACGCACTCATCGCCCATGTATACGTCCGAGACGACGAGATCGCCCTCCCCCTCGCGCACCCATTTCGCGAGCGTCGCGACGTTGCCCGTGGCGCGAACAGCATAACCTTCTTTGGTCAGCGCTTGCGAAAGGACGAAGCGCAGCGACGCGTCATCGTCGGCAAGCAGGATGTTCGCGTTCATGACGCTTCGTCCTCAGGATCGATCGGGAGTAGAATGCGGAATGCGGTGCGCCCCGGGGCGCTATCGACTTCGATGCGGCCGTCATGGCGCCCGACAATGTCGGCAGCGACTGTGAGGCCAAGGCCCATGCCGCCGGATTTCGTGCTCGCGAACGGTTCGAAGAGACGATCCACGAGCGAGGGATGGATGCCTGGGCCGTTGTCGACGATTTGCACTTCAAGTTGCGCGCGCGCCGCGCCGCTTGGGGCCGCGCGAATCTTGAGGCCGGGGCGATAGCTCGTCGCGAACGTCACTTCGGCTTTGTCCTGGCCGTGCACGGCCTCGGTGGCGTTCTTTGCAATATTGAGGATCGCTTGGATCAGCTGATCAAGGTCGCCGCGAACGCGCGGCAGGCTCGGGTCGTAGCGCTCGCGCACGCGCACATCGGGCGCGCCGGAATTGATGATCTTCCGGACGCGCTCGAGCGCTTCGTGGATGTTCACGGCTTCAAAACGCGGCGGTTCAATGAACGGATCGATCCGATCCGTCAGGCGGCGAATGCGATCGACCTCGTCACGGATAAGATTTGCGAGCGCGGCGCTGTCGGGATCGTCGGCGCGCGCGACGAGCTGCGCGGCGGCGCGAATGCCGGCGAGCGGATTGCGCACCTCGTGCGCCAGTGTGCGCGCCGCAGCCGTCGGCATAGGCTGGCCGACGCCGCCGCGCGCCTTGCTCGCTGGTGAAATCACCAGCGCGACGTAACCATTGTCGCCAACCGGCGCCGCGGAGATGGAGGCGCGCCCAAGTGCAAATCCAGGCCCCGAGAGTGCAACCTCCTGCTCCGCAATCCGCACATCACTTGCGAGTGCGCGGCGCACCAGCGCAACGAGTGGCGCGTCGTGCCCAAAAATCTCCGCAAGCCGCCGGCCCAGCAGGCCACGCCCGACCGAAGCGAGAAGGTCCGCCGCGGCGGCGTTCACGAAGCGCACGCGCTCACCCGCGTCCACGCCAAGCACCGGCGCGGGTAGCGCCTCAAGCCAGCGCTCCGCATCCGGCGTCGGCGGCCGCGCGACCGTCCGCGCGGTCTCTAGGAAATCCTTGGCCCCTGCCACAACCAGCTCCATGCCCACGCTTGTCACGCCGTCAGGAACGGCGGAGAAGTCCCGCTTCTGCCCTGCATGCTATGCTGCTTAAATTTCGGGCGCCACAGGAATCTTGTGCAATGCAGCATTTGATTTCACAGGCGCGGCGCCCATGAAAGTGGCGGCAATCGTCGTTGCAGCCGGTAGCGGAGCCCGCGTTGGCGGTGATATACCGAAGCAATACAGAGACTTAGGCGGAGTCCCCGTGGTTCTCCGTGCGATCGAGGCGCTGGCGAAGGCTGGGGTCGCGCCGATCATTTGCGTAACCGATCCCGGCCACGCCACCCTCTTTGCCACGGCGGCCGGTAAAACGGCGCGGCGCGTCGATGGCGGCGCGACCCGCACCGCCTCTGTTCGCAACGGCCTTACCGCACTTGCCGCGGATCCGCCGGACATCGTCTTGATCCACGACGCGGCGCGTCCGGGACTCCAGGCCGAGTTCGTCAGCCGGCTAATTGGCGCCATAGGTCCAGCCGCCGGCGCGGCCCCGGCTTTACCGGGCGCGGATGCGTTGAAACGCGTTGGCGCCGGCGGACAAATCACCGCCGACGTCTCGCGCGACGGCGTGATGCGCATCCAGACTCCGCAAGCGTTTCGCTACGCCGCGATTGTCGAAGCATATGCGCGCGCGCCGTTGGACGCCGTGTTCGATGATGACGTCGCGGTTGCGCGCGCAGCGGGCTACGCGGTGACAACCGTGCCCGGCGATCCCCGCTTGATGAAGCTGACCTACGAAGAGGATTTCGGCGTCTTGGAGCGTTTACTAGGCGAAACAACATCGGTCGCGGGACCTACCGGCGTCGTGTGCGTCGGAACGGGGTTTGATGCACATCGCTTTGGCGATGGTGATCACGTGACGCTCTGCGGCGTACGTATTGCGCACAGCAAGGGATTGATCGGCCATTCGGACGCGGATGCCGGTTGGCACGCGCTCACCGATGCAATTCTTGGCGCGCTCGCGCTGGGCGACATTGGCGACCACTTCCCGCCGAGCGACCCGCAATGGAAGGGCGCTGACTCAGCAAAGTTCCTCGCTCATGCAGCTAAGCTCGCAACGGAAGCCGGCGCAACGATCAGCAACGTGGATGTCACACTGATCTGCGAGCGCCCGAAAATTGCACCGCACCGTGAAGCGATGCGCGCGCGCACGGCCGAAGTGCTTGGGCTGCCGCTCACGCGCGTCAGCGTGAAGGCGACGACGACCGAGCGAATGGGCTTTCTCGGCCGCGAAGAGGGCCTCGCGGCGCAAGCGTCCGCCACCCTGCTCCGCACTTGATGTGACTGGGAGAGGGGCGCCTCCCTACTGCGACGGCTCGCTGCCACAATCGACACGGTGTTGATCCTGCAAACACGACTCTACGCCGTTGAGGCTCTGCCATAGCGCGCGCGGCAGGTTGATGTAGTCGTCAGACCAAGGACGGCCCGGCGGCGTCGGCAGCGCCACCCACGTGGTCGATGCGAGCGGCACGCGCGCAAGCGCTTCCGGTGTCCGCGCCAGGATCATGGCGCTCGCCGGCAGGCCCGTGTACGGGCCGGCGACCGCATCCGTCACCCGATCGCTCACCCGCCAGAGATATGGCGCGTCGAGACTTGCTGCGACGCGCACTGCCTCGGAAACCAAAGCGAGATTGCGGTTCGACAAGTGCAAGACGACGACGCCGCGTTCGCTTGTTTTCGAGAGGTACATTGCGACGGCCTCGCGCGTGAGGAGGTGCGCCGGGATAGCGTCCGATGAAAACGCATCGACGACGATTACGTCGAACGCGCCCTCCGGGGCCTCCGCGATCCGCAACCGTGCATCGCCCAGCACAACACGCGCGTTGGGCGCGCAGCGGTTCACGTAGGTAAAGTCCGCCTGCGGCGAAGCCGCCATGCGCACGACGAGCGGATCGATCTCATAGATCGTCAACTCATCCGTCGGACGAAGCAGACACGCCGTCGTGCCAGTGCCTAGCCCGATGAGGGCAAGGCGGTTGGTCTCGCCCCCACTCAGACCCGCGACGATGGCTTCGCCGAGCGCCGTGTTTGGATTGTAGTACGTCAGTGGGTGGCGCTCGAATTCCGGCGAGCCACTGAGCTGCGCACCGTGGATCGTCGTCCCGTGCATCAGGACGCGCAGAATGGGCGCCGCGGGGTTGGCGTCGTCCGCAAATTCCTCGACGCGTAGAACACCGAAGAAGCTCCGGCGCTGATCGATCACGCGCCCGCCATAGCGGTCATCCAGATAGACGATAGCGAATGAGGCCAGCACCAAAGCCGCTAGGAGCCTTGGCCTGTCCCTGTTCATGAACAGCGCCGCACCGGCAATGCCGAGGCCTAGCGCAATGATCGTGTCGCGTTCGAACTGCCGGCTCGCGGCAAGCAGCGCGATCAGCAGCGTGATCGCCGGCAGCGCAACGCCAAGCGCAACGTCGGTCGCGAGCGGATGAGCGCCTTCGTCGTCTCGTTGCGCCCGCAGAGTGGCCTGCACAACAAACGCGAGCACGATGAGCGCCACCGCAAGCACGATATAGCCAAGCATGGCCGTGCCGGCGACCGCGCCCGAATTGTCCGGCGCGGGAGTCAGAACCCAGTCCGGTTTAAAGAGCGCGAATGTTGTGAGGCCTGCGAAAACGAGCGCCACACCCAGGAACGCGAGACGCTGCGCGCGCTGCTGGCCACCGCCCATACTCGGCAAAGCCGCGCCAAGCATTGCGGCCGCGCCCCCTAGACCCGCGCAAAACAGCGCAGTCTGCACCGGCGTTCTAAACAACAGCACGAACGCAATCGCCGCCATTGTCACCGTGGCCGCGGCGAGCGCGTTGGACAGCGATAAAAACGGCGCCTCGACACGCGGCCGGAAAAGCGCGATCGCGGCCAGAGCGAGCGGATATTCGTAGATGTCGTTGAAAATTGCTGGCGCCAGCAGCGCCGTTGTTGCGCCGCCAACGACGCCGCCAAGCGATACCCAGAAGTAAAACTCCGTGAGGCGGCTCGCGGCAGGGCGCGTGCGCGCAAGCGCCAGATGGCACACCAGCGCGCTCACGAAGAAGCACAACAGATGGGCGCCGAGACTCCACATGAAATCGAGCCGCGACGCATAGGAGAGCCAGACAACGATGGCGAGCGCCGCAGGGTGCGCGATCATCACGTAGGGCGAAAGGCGCTCACTGCCGCGTGCAAACGCGATCACGAACGTGAGCAAGTAGAGCGCGAGCGGCGCGACCCAAAGGAACGGCGCTGAAGCAACATCCGTCGAGATGTGCTGTGTGACGCCCAAAATGAGGCTCGACGGTAGTGCGGCCGCCGCAAGCCAGTAAAGGCGCAGTCGCCATGTCGGCGCAGCGGCCTCTTCCGCTGCATCAGCGCGCGCGCCCGCGTTCGCGATCACGGCCGCCGTCGCCGCCACAAGGATGAGCGCAGCCACCGCAAGATAGCCGACGCTCCAAAGCCCGGTCTGCGCCGTCAGTCCAATCGCGGGCTCGATCAAGACAGGATACGCAAGCAGACCAATGAAGCTGCCGAGATTGCTCGCGGCATAGAGATAGTACGGATCGTGCGCGTCGGCGCGGCCAGTGCGTGCGTACCAAGCTTGCAGCAACGGCGCAGTTGCGGATGCCGCGGCGAACGGCGCGCCGACGCTGACCAGCAACACGCCAATGAGCCAGAACGCGGGATGCTCCGAACTTGGCGGGCCGAACATCGGCGTCACCGCGATCGGCAACACGACCCATGCCGCCGCCAGGACGAGCGCATGGGTGATCGCCTGAACACGTAGGTCGCTGACGCGCGCAAGAACGTGCGCGTAGACGTAGCCGAGCAGCAACGCGCCCTGGAAGAACGCCATCGACGTATTCCAGACGGCGGGTGAGCCGCCGAGCAGCGGCGTCACCAAACGCCCGACAAGCGGCTGCAACGTGAAGATGAGCGCGGCGCTGGAGAACATCGCGATCGTGAAAACGGGCGCGGCCGCGCGCCGAGCGATTGCGATCATCCCCCTACCCCTTCCGGTCAGGCCGGGGTCCTTGGCGGCCCGCGACGGCGGGAATGGACATTGCCGCGCGGACTTGCGCAAATCGGAAATAACGTCGCAGCCCAAAAACGGAGCCGCCTAGGCCTCATGTTCCCCGATCACTACATCATGGCCGCCCGCCTCATCCTCGCCGATTGCGAAGAGCGCCGGCTGAAGATCGTCACCGCCGAAAGCTGCACCGGCGGCTTGGTCGCGGCCTGCCTGACCGAAATTCCAGGGTCGTCGAAAGTGCTGGAGCGCGGGATGGTGACCTATTCCAACCGCGCCAAGGAAGACATGCTGGGTGTTCAGGGCGATCTGATCGCCGACACGGGCGCCGTCAGCGAAGCGGTGGTGCGCATGATGGCCGAAGGCGCTCTCGCCGAAAGCCGCGCCAACGTGTCAATCGCCATCACGGGCGTCGCGGGCCCCGGTGGCGGCACCGCCATGAAGCCGGTCGGGCTCGTTCACTTTGCGGCGGCGCGCGAGAACCGCTCCATCCTCCACGAGATGCATCTGTTCGGCGACATCGGCCGTAGCGAAATTCGCATGAAGAGTGTCGAGGTCGCGCTCGATCTGCTGCGCCGCATCATCCAATAGCGCGGTCGATCCAAGCCGCAGTGCTATCGAGAATGTCCGCAAGCACCTCAGGATCCTTGCGCCCGCTCTTGGCTGGTACATGGAACGAGTGATCGGCGTACTCGAAAAGTGAAAGCTCGGCGCGTGCGCCGAGCGATGCGACCACGGGCCTCAGAAGATCGAGCGCGGCGAGCGCGTCATTCGTGCCCTGCAGAAACAACATAGGGGCAGCGACATCCGCGAGATGCGCCGCGCGCTCGTTGGACGGCTTGCCCGCAGGGTGCAGCGGATACGCGAAAAATATTAAGCCTCGCACGTTTGTAAGCGGATTGAGCGCCTGCGCTTGTGAGGTCATGCGCGCGCCGAAAGAGCGGCCCCCAGCAAAGAGTGGCAAACCTGGCACCCGCCCATTCGCTTCTGCGACCGCCGCCCGCACTGTCGCATGGCAGAGCGGCGGCGGATCGGTGCGCTTGCCGCCAGCCTCCATGTACGGGAAATTGTAACGGAGCGTCGCAACGCCGCGCGCCGCAAGGCCTTCGGCGGTCTGCGCCATGCTCTTGTGCGCCATGCCTGCGCCCGCCCCATGTGCGAATACGTAGGAGGCGCGCGCTTTTGGCGGCGCGAGCCATAGCGCCGACACTTTCCGTGTCGCGTCTACGTTCAGGATGAGCGGCGTGGGGTCCATCGTCCCGCTATATCACGCGCTCCACGCCCTTGGCCGCCTTCACCGCCGCGCGCGCCGCAGGACCGGCCGGGAAGAGGCCGTTTGCCTTTAGCTCGACCTCCCGCCCGTCCTTCAAGCGCAGCACGAGACGGAGTGGGCGCGCGTCATTGCCCGCAGCGGGCGCGAGCGCTTTCAGCGTGTCGGCGAGCGCGTTCATCGGCGCGCCCTCCCGCAGCACGATTTTCAAGTCTTGGGCGACGCGCGCCTCCGCGGCTTCGATTTGCTCAAAGTGATCCGCCGCTAACCGCAACTCACCCTCGCGCCAGCGCGCACGCGCGCGAAACGCCATTGCCTTGCCCGGCACAAGAACGTCACGCGCATGGGAGATGTTTTCGGGCATGATCATGATCTCGAACTCACCCCTCGGATCCGAAAACGCAGCAAAGCCGAGTTGCCCGCCCGATTGCGCTGGTCGGTATTTCACGCTGCGCAGCACGCCGGCCATTGCATAATGTCGCGGCTCGGTTTCACCCTCCTCCAAAATCTCGGTGATCGACTTCGTCTGCGTGGTCTCGGCGAAGAAGTCCGAAAGCGGATGGCCTGAGAGATAGAACCCGACGCTCTCACGTTCGAAATCGAGCCGGTCCTGTGACGACCAGACGACCGCCTTGGGCAAGGCCGGACGCACGCTTGGCTCACTTGCGCCAAAGAGGCTCGCCTGCGCGCTCTGGCGCTCTTCGGCGGCGCGTTGCGCATACGCAGCGATCGTCTCGCAAGCAGCGAACACGCGCGCACGCTCTGGCTCAATCGCGTCGAACGCGCCGGCCTTGGCGAGGTTTTCAAGCTGGCGTCTGTTGATCGCCTTCGGGTCAATCCGTTCTGCGAAGTCGAACAGGTCTTTGAACGGTCCGCCGGCCTTGCGTGCGGTGACGACACTGTCCATCGCCGCCATGCCGACATTGCGTACGGCGCCGAGCGCGTAACGCACCGCGCCATCTTGCACGCTGAAATCAGCCTCGGACGCATTGATGTCCGGCGCGAGCACCTCGACGTCCATGCGCTTGGCGTCTTGACGGAAGACGGCAAGCTTGTCGGTGTTAGTCGCATCGAGGCTCATCGACGCCGCGAAGAACTCGACTGGATAATTAGCCTTCAGATAGGCCGTTTGATACGTGAGTAGCGCGTACGGCGCCGAGTGCGATTTGTTGAAGCCGTAATCCGCAAACTTCGCGCACGCATCGAACGTGAGGTTCGCATCGGCTTCGGAGACGCCTTTCGCTTTGGCGCCATCGACGAAGCGCACACGCTGTTTATCCATCTCTGCGCGAATTTTTTTGCCCATAGCGCGGCGCAGGAGATCGGCTTCGCCGAAGGAGTAGCCGCTCATCTCGCGCGCGATCTGCATCACCTGTTCTTGGTAGGTGATGACGCCGAGCGTGGGCTCGAGGATCGGCTCCAGCCACGGACGCAACGCTTTGTTGAAATACGTGTTGTCGTCGATCGGCTCGATGCCCTTCTTGCGATTGCAATAAGTCGGGATGTTCGCCATCGGACCGGGCCGGTAGAGCGCGACCAGCGCCACCAAATCCTCGAACCGGTCCGGCACCATATCGACCAGCGCACGGCGCATGCCCTGGCTTTCAACCTGGAACACGCCAACGACCTCACCGCGCTGAAGCATCGCGTAAGTCTTCTCATCGTCGAGCGGCAGGTTCTTAAGATCGATCTCGGTCCCACGGTTGCGGATGAGCTTCAAACACCGGTCGATGACGGTGAGCGTCTTGAGGCCAAGAAAGTCGAATTTCACGAGACCGGCGGCCTCGACCCATTTCATGTTGAATTGTGTGGCCGGAATATCCGAGCGCGGATCGCGGTAGAGGCCTACAAGCTCGACGAGCGGACGATCGCCGATCACGACACCGGCGGCGTGTGTTGAGGCGTTCCGGTTCAGACCTTCGAGCTGTTGCGCAATATCAAGGAGCTCGGCGACCTCCGGCTCGCGCTCGGCCTGTTCTTTGAGTTTCGGCTCAATCTCGATCGCTTGTTCGAGCGTCACGGGATTAGCGGGGTTCGCCGGCACGAGTTTGGCGAGGCGATCGACCTGGCCGAATGGCAGCTGCATCACACGGCCAACGTCGCGCAGCACCGCGCGCGCTTGCAGCGTGCCGAACGTGATGATCTGCGCGACGCGCTCGTGACCGTATTTCTCACGGACATAGTCGATCACTTCGCCTCGCCGGTCTTGGCAGAAGTCGATGTCGAAGTCCGGCATCGAGACACGCTCGGGATTGAGGAAGCGCTCGAACAGCAGACCGAAGCGGA
>CAZXNY010000015.1:0-17510 GCA_964642205.1 uncultured Caulobacteraceae bacterium | reverse complement strand
GGCCACCCCATCGGCGCCTCCGGCGCCCGCGTGCTGACGACGCTGCTCTATGAGCTTCGCCGCCGCAAAGCCTCCAAAGGCCTCGCCACGCTCTGCATCGGCGGCGGCATGGGCATCGCCCTCTGCGTTGAGCGCTAGCTCAACGCAGCATCCCAAGGTGTGCGTTGAGCGCGCTTAGGCGCCCGCCACGAGACTGATCGGCAGAGGCGACGTGTCTTCTTGCGGAGGGGCGCGGCGCAGCGCGTGATGGGCGCATGCCCCAAGGCGCAAGCACAGCGCATCTCCTGCAGCCCAAGCTGATCGCGATCCTGCGCGAAGGCTATGGATGGGACACGCTGCGCCGCGATGCGGTTGCGGGCGCAACGGTTGCGGTGGTGGCGCTGCCCTTGTCGATGGCGATGGCGGTGGCTTCCGGCGTGCCGCCCCAACATGGGTTGTTCACCGCCATCGTCGGCGGCTTCATCGTCTCGGCGCTCGGCGGCAGCCGCTTTCAGATCGGCGGGCCGGCGGGCGCGTTCATCGCGCTGATCTCCGCCTCGGTCCTGCAGCACGGCCTGCCAGCCACGCTGCTTGCCGTGATGATGTCAGGCGCGCTGTTGATCGTGCTCGGCGCGCTTCGCATCGGCGCGCTGGTGCGCCACATCCCGCACGCCGTGACGGTCGGCTTTACGGCCGGCATCGCGATCACAATCGCGGCAAGCCAGATCAAGGATTTCGCCGGGCTCACGCTCGCGCGCGCCGAGCCTGCGTCGCTGCTCATGAAGCTCGAATTGCTCGCCGAAAGCCTGCCGAGTTCGTCGTTCGCCTCGCTCGCACTCGGTGTCGCAACTTGCGCGTTGATCTTCGCCTTCAGACGCTGGCGGCCAACATGGCCGGGCATGCTGATCGCGGTCGCGCTTGCCAGCGTTGCTGCGGCGGCGCTGCATCTGCCGGTGGCGACGATCGGCGCGCGCTTCGGCGCCATGGCGCACGGCCTTCCCATGCCGGGCGTGCCGCCAATGTCTTGGGCGCTTGTGGGCGTCATGGCGCCAACAGCGCTGTCATTCGCGCTGCTTGGCGCGGTGGAGAGCCTGCTGTCGGCTAAGGTCGCCGATGGGATGACCGGGCGCGCGCATCGCTCGAACATGGAGCTGATTGCGCAAGGCGCCGCGAACATCGCCTCGGCGCTGTTTGCGGGGATCAGCGTGACGGGCACGATCGCACGCACCGCGACGAATATCCGCGCCGGCGCCAAGACGCCGGTGTCCGGCATGCTGCATGCGGTGTTCTTGCTGGCGTTCATGGCGATCGCCGCGCCGCTCGCCGGGTACATCCCGCTTGCGGCGCTTGCGGGTCTCCTGCTGGTGGTGTGCTGGACGATGGCGGAGAAAGCCGAGTTCGCGCGCTTGCTTGGCGCGTGGCCCACGGCGCTCGTGCTGCTGGCCACGCTCGGCGCGACGCTGGTGCTCGATCTTACGGCAGGCATCGTGCTCGGCTGTTGCGTCGCGGCGGTGCTGGCGCTGCTGCGACGGCGCGTGCCCGAGGAGGGCGCCTAGCGCCTTGCGCGCGCGTTCGCGCTGAACACGATCGCGGCGTCGTTGAAGTGCTCGCGGTAGCGCTCAAGCCGCTCGGCGGTGATGGTGCGATAGCCCATCACAGGTTCGACCACGACCCAGCGGTTTTCGTCGTAACCAACGACCAGAAGATAGTGATCGACCACCGCGAGGCGCGTAAACTCGGAGACGCGCCCGGCGCGCGAGATCAGCGCATTGCGCACGAAGCCGACGCCCGGCGTTTCCGCGCCAGGCAGCGTGCGCTGTTGAACGTAAATTGAAGGCAGGCGCACCGGCACGAGCACCGGGCGGCCGCGCTCTAGCTCCGCGATGATGGCGTCGCGGTTGAGGCGCACGGCGTTCGCAAGAAGGCCGTTGCTCCGCGCGAGCGTGAGCAGTTCGGCCATCGAGTAGCCGGCTTCGTTCGCGGGCGGCGTTGCTGCGTAGATCGCTTCGCCCCGCGCGCCGGCGTTTGGGCGCCAATAATTGATAACGCTCGCGAGCGCGTGCGCGCCGCAGGAGGGGCCGGACGTCTGCCGGTCGTGAACGACCGGCAGAACAACCGCTTGCGGCGAGTCGAAGCTGCGATTGAACATCTCGAAGCTGTTTTCGCCGCTGCCCTGCGCGAACATTTCCACGTTCGCGTTCGGGTTCACGGCGCAGCTTGCGAGCGCCAGCGTCAGCAAGGACGCGCCAACAACAGACTTCATTAGTCGGCGACGGCGACCGCGATGACGATCACGCCCGCGAGAATGCCGAGCAGGAGCCACTGATTGTCGGTGATGCCGGCGCGATAGTTTTCCGCTTCCTCAGGCGTCAGCACCATCACCTGGTAGCCGTTGTCTTGCATGGCCGCGGCGCGGTCAGCGTCCGCCGGCGTCATGCCGTAACGCTGCAGGTCTTGCGACGAGAACGATTGCGCGGCGGGCGCGCGGAATTGGTTGGCCGCTTCGTTGGCTTGAGCCGGAGCAATCGCCACAGTGGTGAGGGCAAAGCTCAGCGCGACCGCGCTGACGAACTTGGATTTCATGGGATATCCCCTGTGCAAGACGCATTTCGCGCGCCATGGCGTGAACGCGGGCGAACGAGCGCGGTTCCCTACGGTTCCGCGCCTCGGACCTTAAATTTGACGACACGGTTTCGTGAGTTAAGCTGTGTTCATCACACCAAACAGGGCGCGCCGCCGGGCGCGCCTTTTTGCATTGCACAATGGAGAGACGCTCATGTTCGCGACGGTCAACGGCGTGCGGCTCTACTACGATGTGCTCAACCCGCAGCTCGCGATCGGCCCCGACAATGCGCTGACGGAGAAGCGCGCGTTGATCTGCATTCCCGGGGGGCCGGGCGGCGATCACCAAACATTGCGGCCCGCCTTCGATCGCTTCGCGGCGCATACGCAGGTGATCTATCTCGATCCTCGCGGCTCTGGCCGAAGCGAAGCGGGCGCTTCGCAAACCTGGACGCTCGATCAATGGGCCGATGACGTCGCCGCATTTGCGGATGCGATCGGCGTTGAGAAACCGATCGTGCTTGGCGTCTCAGGCGGCGCGATGATCGCTACGGCGTATTTGGCGCGCCACCCTAAGCACGCGGGCGGGGCGGTGCTGGTGAACGCCTGCGCGCGGCTCGACAAGGTCGCGCTCATCGCTGGTTGGCGCACGCTCGGCGGCGAGGACGCGGCGAACGCGGCGCGCAACATGTACGACCGCGGCGCGCCCGAGGACATGGCGCCGTTCTTCCAGTATTGTTTTCCGCACTACGCGCGGCGGGCGGGCGATGGTCCCGGCATGAGCGCGCGCGTGAGGATGAACTTCGCGGTCACCCGCCATTTCTTTACCGAGAGCGCGGAAGCGTTTTCATTCGACTTTCGCGGGCGGCTCAGCGCCGCGACGTGCCCAGTGCTCGCGCTCGCGGGTGCGCACGATCCGGTCACGCGCGTGGAGTGGGCGCGTGAGATGGCGCTGGAGCTTCCCCGTTGTACTTACGTTGAGTTCGACGACGCGAGCCACATGGTTGCGAGCGATGCGCCGGAGCGATTCTATCCGGAAGTGGAGCGCTTCTTGGCGGCAGCGTCCTCATAGTCGCGTACCTCCTTCTTCGGCGCGGCCATCTTCCACGCTTCGATGACCAGCTCCATGCACTCCGCGCGTGTGAGCGCCTCGATATCCACGTAGCTCCAAATCATCGCGCCCGCTTGGTACTTTTGGAAAACGTCCGGGCGCACTTCAAAGAGGATGTCCTGCCGGGCGCGCGGCAGCTTGAACATCCAGCGCTTAGGCTTGCCCCAAAAACAGATGAACGTCTTCTTGCCGATCTTGAACATCGGCCCGCCATAAACCTCGACCTCCGCGACGCCCGGCAGCTTGAGCGCGGCGCGGCGGATGTCGGCCAGCGCCGCCACTAGCGCCGCACCTCCGCGAGCAGATCGCGGGAGATTTTCTTCGCAACGACCGTGGCCCACGCTTCGGTGACGAAGCGCTTGGCTTCGGCGTTGGTAAGCGCGGCGATATCCACGTAGCTCCAACGCATCGCGCCCGCGCGGTACGGCGCGAACACGTCCGGCCGCACCTCGAACATCAGTAGCTGGAGGGCGTCGGGCAGCTTGAAGATCCAGCGGCCGTCTTTTCCCCAGAGGCAAACGAACGTCTTCTTGCCGACGTTGAAGCCCGGCGCGCCGTACCAGATCACTTCCTCCGCACCCGGGAGCGCGAGGGCGGTGCGGCGAATGTCGGCAAGCGTGGCCATAGGCTAAGAATATCGAACAAGTTTTCGCGTTGCGACGCCTATGGCCCTTCTCAAAGCGCCGCCGCGCCCCCTAGAACGGACGTAAGCAACAAATCCGACCTGGGAGGATGATTTGGCCCGCGTAGCATTGGTCACCGGCGGCACCCGCGGCATCGGCAAGGCGATCACCGAGGAGCTGGTGAAGGCCGGCTTCAAAGTGGCCGCGAACTACGCCGGCAACGACAAGGCGGCGGACGATCTCGCCAAGGCGCTTAAGATCAAAGCCTACAAGTGGGACGTGGGCGATTACGAAGCGTGCCAGGCCGGCATCCGCCGCGTCGAGGCCGATGTCGGCCCGATCGACGTCCTGGTGAACAACGCGGGCATCACACGCGACGGCTTCCTCCACCGCATGAACGTCGATCAATGGCGCGAAGTGATCCGCGTCGATCTCGATAGCCTGTTCTACATGACGCGCCCGGTGATCGAAGGCATGCGCGAGCGCGGCTATGGGCGCATCATCAACATCTCTTCGATCAACGGCCAAAAGGGCCAGATCGGGCAATCGAACTATTCGGCCGCGAAAGCCGGGATGATCGGTTTCACGAAGGCGCTGGCGCAAGAGAACGCCAACAAAGGCATCACCGTGAACGTGATCTGCCCCGGCTACATCGATACGGAAATGGTGGCCGCGATGCCGGAAGCCGCGCTCGCGAAAGTCGTCGCGACCATTCCCGCAGGCCGTCTCGGCAAAGCGACGGAAATCGCCAAGATGGTCGGCTATCTCGCGAGCGATGATGCGGCGTTCATCACGGGCGCGACGATGACGGTGAACGGCGCGCAATACATCGCCGGCTAAGCGCGTTTATGAGATCGACGGAGCAAAGGCCGCGGAACCCTCCGCGGCCTTTCGCGTTCTCCTTCCGAACTTCAATGAAGGAGCCTTCTCATGGATAAGGAACACATCAAGGGCGCTGCCGACAAAGCGTCGGGCACGATCAAAGAAGCCGCCGGCAAGGCGCTGAAGGATCCGTCGCTCGAAGCAAAGGGCAAGGCCGACAAGGCAAAGGGCGAAGTGCGCCAAGCCGTCGGCGACGTGAAGGACGCCTTCAAGAACCCGCAATAAGCGGCGAACGGAAAGACGGCTTCAAAAGCTAACCCCTCGCGAAGACGTCCCCGCACTGGGTTTCTGTGAAAACAAAACCCAGTGCGTCCATTTCGAAAGCCCGCGCAGCGATGCGCGGGCTTTGTCGTTTCAGCGATTGGCGCCCGGCGTCCAGAGCACGTCGGCGCGCCCATCTTCGTTCGCCGCGCGCGCCGCGACGAAGAGCAGATCGGAGAGGCGGTTGAGGTACTTCACCGCCGCCGGGCTCACCTTTTCGTTCGGCTCTTGCGTGAGGCGCACAACAGCGCGCTCAGCACGGCGCGCGATGGTGCGCGCGTGATGCAGATGAGCGGCGAGCGGCGAGCCGGCCGGCAGAATGAACGAGGTCAGCGGCGTGAGCTTTTCGTTGATCGCATCGACCTCCGCTTCGAGCCGATCGACCTGCGCGTCGGTGATCCGCAGCGCTTCGAAGGCGAGCGGTTTGTCGCGCTCCGGCGTCGCTAGATCGGCGCCGAGATCGAAGAGGTCGTTCTGGATGCGCGCGAGCAGGGTGTCCGTCTCGCCCGCCGCATGGAGCCGCGCGACGCCGATCACTGCGTTCACCTCATCGACCGCGCCGTAGGCTTCGACTCGCGTCCCGGCTTTCCAGACTTCCTCGCCCGTCGCGAGCCGGGTTTTGCCGCCATCGCCGGCCTTGGTGACGATCTTGTCGAGGCGGACCATGCGCGGCGCTCCGCTCAGTGCGTCATGTTCTGTTTGACCAGCATCGCGCCGACCAGCACCAGGATCGCCACGAACTGCGCCAGCACACGCATCCGCATCGCCTTGTTCGACCAGGACCGGCCAAAGTCGCCGCCCTTGAACAGCGCGAAAATCCCGAAGCAGAGCGCGCCGAACACCACGGCCAGCGCCAGCGGAATGAGCCAAGCGAAGATATCCATGCCGCAAACGTAGGCCCGTTCCCGGGGCCCCGCCAGCGCGGCGCAGCGCCGCTTTTGAGGGAGGCGACAGGCGGTTTGTTCTGGTAATGTACCAATATGACCGAGTCGCTCCTGATCCTCCTCGCCCTGGCCGCAACCGGTGTCGCTGGGTGGTTTTTCTACAAAGAATCAAAGGTTAGGGAGCTTTTGGCGGCCGAGAAGGCCCGCAACGCCGGGCTCGATCTGATCAAGGACGAGCGGGACCGGGCGGTAGCCGAGCGCGATGGGGCGAGGGCTGAGGCGCAGAAGGTCGCCCAAGAGCTCGCGGCCGAGCGCGCGGCGGGCGCCGAGCGCGTCCGCGCGGCGGCGGAGCGCGAAGAGGCGCTCAAGGCCATGAAGGCCGATGTCGAGAAGAGCTTCGAGACGCTGGCGACGCGCGCGCTGGGGCAAAGCGAGCAGCGCTTCCTGACGCTTGCGAACGAAACGTTCCAGAAGCATCAGACGGCGGCGGCCGGCGGCGTCAAAGAGGTGCTCGCGCCGGTCGAGGAGCAATTCAAGAAGCTCTCAGAGAGTGTCGCGACGCTGGATAAAGCGCGCACCGAAGATAAGTCGGCGCTCTCGCAGCAGATGCGCGACATCGGCGCGATGCTCGGCCAATCCAATCTCAACACCGGCAAGTTGCTGAACGCGCTGCGCGCCGCACCGAAAACGCGCGGGCGTTGGGGTGAAGAGACGCTGAAGAACGTGCTCGAAATGTCGGGCCTGTCCGCGCACTGCGACTTCACGGAGCAAACGACGGTGCGCGACGATGAGGGCGCGCAGCTGCGCCCTGACGTCATCATCAATCTGCCGGGCGGGCGCTCGATCATCGTGGACGCGAAGGTCGCGCTCTCGGGCTATCTCGACGCGCTGGACGCGACGGAAGAAGTCGCGCGCGAAACGCACCTCAAAAAGCACGCGGCGGAATTGCGCGCGCACGTGAAGGCGCTGTCGTCGAAGGATTACTCGAAGCAATTCGCGCAGAGCGCGGACTTCGTGGCGCTCTTCATCCCAGGCGAGAACTTCTTCGCGGCCGCCGTCGAACGCGACCCTGCGCTGTTCGAAGACGCGATGAAGCTGCGCGTCGTGATCGTTACGCCCGTGACACTCATGGCGCTGGCGCGCTCGATTGCCTACGGCTGGCGCCAAGAACAGCAAGCGCGCAACGCGCAGGAAATCGCGGACCACGGCCGCCAAATCTATGAGCGGCTCGCGAAAATGAGCGAATACATCGGCAAGGTCGGCGGCGCGCTGACGACGAGTGTCACGCGCTACAATGAGCTGGTGTCGTCGTTTGAGAGCCGCGTGCTGCCATCGGCCCGGCGCTTCAAGGAGCTTGGCGTCGCCGACGCGGGCGTCGAGATCACAGAGAGCGCGCCGGTCGATTTGGCGCCACGCTTGCCTGCGCCCCAACCCGATCCCGAGTTTATGTTGACGCCGCCAGGCTCCGCGAAAAAGAAGGCGGGATGAGCCTCGCCGCCGATCCGCTGACCTACGCCGTTCGCCCCGCGCGCGCCGACGAAGGGCCCGCCGTCGCCAATCTCTACCGCCGCGTTGCGGCGGTGCCAGGAGGGATCGCGCGGGAGGTCGACGAAATCTACGACGACGAAGTGAGCGGCTGGATCGCGCATGCGTGCGAGACGGGTGCGGCGTATGTCGCGGAAGACGGCGGCGTGCTGATCGGCGTCATCCATTGCTCGTCGCTCAAGCTGCGCCTCTTCAATCACATGCTCGGCAACCTCACGATCGGCATCGATCCGGGCTGGCAAGGCAAGGGCGTCGGGCGCGCGCTCTTCACCGCGCTGATGACGTATGTGCGCGAGAAGCGCCCCGACATCTCACGCGTCGAGCTCATGGTGCGCGAAAGCAATGCCGCGGGCCGCAAACTCTACGCGGCGATGGGTTTCGTCGAAGAGGGGCGCATGAAGGCGCGCCCGATGACGCGCGGCGTGATCGAGGACGATATTCCGATGGCGTGGCTGCGCGATTAGCCGCTAGCGCAGGAAGCCCAAGAGATAGAGCACGAGGATCACCGGCAGCGGAATGCCGAGGAGCCAGAGGATGCAGCCTTTACCCATGGTGTGATCCTCTTAAGTCGGCGGGACAGGCGGCTGCGTGGTGTCGGTGGCGCGCATCGTGAAGCTGCGCGGCCACGTTTCCCAAAAGCCCGGTTCTTCGCCGAGCACGCCGCCGGCGACCGCGCCGGCTAGGCCCATCGCCAAACTCGTGAAGCCCCACCAAGCGAGCGTTGCCGTTGCATCAGCGATCGCTTCCGCTTCAGCAGGATCTTCAGCTGTCGCGAGGCGCGCATCGAGCAGCGCATCGGGATGGAGGAGCGCGCTCGCGCCGAGCGCCGCGCCAAGGCCGCCGAGCAGAAGCGCGGCGACGACATAGACCGCCCACACCACGGCGCCTTGCAGGATGCCGAGGTGCTCATCGTTTTGCGGCGACGCGCGCGTCGCGATGAAGCCGCCAACTTGCAACGCGACGAGTGCGGAAAACACGGTCCACAAACCGCCGCCGATCGACAGGCCGCTATTTTGTGAGAAGGGATTGAAGAGCGTCGCGCCGATCGCGACGCCGAGAACGGCGAACAGCGCTGTCAACGCCAAAGCAGCAAACACGCCCGCAATCGTTGGGCCCCACGCGATCAATTCCACCGCAGGGCGCACGCGCACCAAGACAGCCACGGGGCTCTCCATAACCTCAGGGCGCGCAAGCGCCGGCCTGAGCGTCAACGGCGCATGGCAGGCATAGTTCCAAGGCGCCGATTGACCGGGCGGTGACGCCCCGCTTTGATGGCCGGACTTTCCCTCATAACGAGAAATCGCCGCGCGTGTTTCCGCTGCGGCCAGAACAACGCGGGTCGGGGCGTGGCGGAAAAAGAAAAGGGCCTTGGGCAAGGCCCGCTCGTGATCGTGTTCGGCGTGTCGCTTGTCACCGCCGTCGGCAACACCGGCATGATCTCGGTGCTGCCCGCGCTCGGGCGCGAGATCGGCATGCCCGATGCTCTGGTCGTGTCGATCTTTTCGCTGTCGGCTTTGCTGTGGGCGATCATGAGCCCGTATTGGGCGCGCGAGAGCGACCGGCGCGGGCGAAAGCCCCTGATGGTGCTCGGGCTTGCGGGCTTCGTCGCGTCGATGATCGGTTGTGCGATCGTTGTTTCGATCGGGCTCGCGGGATGGCTGCCGCCGGTCATCATTTTCATCATGTTCTTGCTCGCGCGCGCATTGTTCGGCGGCGTCGGCTCTGCGTCATCGCCAGCAACACAGGCATTTGTCGCCGAGCGCTCGTCGCGCGAAGACCGCACCGAAGCGATGGCGATGCTCGCGGGCGCGTTCGGCTTGGGCACAATCATCGGCCCGGCGATCGCGCCACTGTTCGTGCTGCCGTTCGTGTCGTTCGCAGGGCCAATGTACGCGTTTGCGCTCATGGGCGCGTTGATGCTGGTCTGGTGCATGCGCGGATTGCCGGACGAAGAGCCGCCCGTGCAGACGGAGGAGCTGCCACTCGAGCCGCAAGAGAAGCGCTCGCGATGGGATGCGTTCCGTGGCGATATTTCGCTGTGGCGCGATCCGCGTGTGCTGCCGTTCCTGATCTACTCGTTCCTGATCGCGTCGTGCCAGACGGTGCAGGGCCAGACGCTCGGCTTCATGATCATCGATGAACTCGGTCTGCCGCCGATCGAGGCGCAGGGCTTCACCGCTGTCGCGATGATGGCCGGCGCCGTAGGCGGCTTGCTCGGGCAATGGGGCTTCATTCGCGTCTTCCGGATGAACCCGCGTCAATTGCTGCGCATTGGCGCCGGCCTCGCGATGGTGGCGAACCTCATCACCGCGCTCGCGCCGGATTACTGGACGGTCGTGATCGGCTACACGCTTGCGAGCCTTGGCTACGCGTTTGCGCGTCCGGGCTTCTCGGCTGGCCTCTCGCTCGCGGTAAAGCCGGAAGAACAGGCCCGCGCGGCGGGCGCGATCAGCGCGATCAATGGCGGCAATGTCATCCTCGCGCCGCTGATCGGCATTTTGCTCTACCAGATGTTCCGCCCCGCGCCGTTCCTGATGAACGCGATCATCCTTGGGCTCATGCTGGGCTTTGCGTTTTGGTCGGCCACGCTCCGGAACGCCGGCAAAGAGCCCGCCACCGAAGCGGATTCGGCTGCTGCAACACTCGAACGGAGCGATGAAGGCGGCGCGTGAGCGTGCTAGAAGCGCGGCGATAGGGAGAAGCCCGATGGATTATGTTCGCCTTGGCCAGACTGGCCTCAAAGTTTCGCGCATCTGCCTTGGCTGCATGAGCTACGGCGCCAAGAAATGGCAGCCCTGGGTGCTCGAACAAGAAGAGGCGATGCCCTTCTTCCAGCGCGCGATCGAAGCGGGCATCAATTTCTTCGACACGGCGAATGTCTATTCGCGCGGCGTGAGCGAAGAGATCACCGGAAAGGCGCTCAAGGAATACGCCAAGCGTGAAGACGTGGTGATCGCCACCAAAGTGCGCGGCCAGATGGGCGATGGCCCGAACGATCAGGGCCTCTCGCGCAAGCACATCATGGAGCAGATCGACGCGAGCCTCACGCGGCTCGGCACCGACTATGTCGACCTCTACCAAATCCATCGCTTCGACTACGAGACGCCGATCGAAGAAACCATGGCCGCGCTCGATGACATCGTGCGCGCGGGCAAGGCACGCTACATTGGCGCGTCATCGATGTACGCGTGGCAATTCGCGAAGATGCAGAGCGTCGCGGAGCAGAACGGGCTGACGAAATTCGTCTCGATGCAGCCGCAATACAACCTTGTCTATCGCGAGGAAGAGCGCGAAATGTTGCCGCTCTGCAAAGACCAGGGCGTGGGCGTCATCCCGTGGTCGCCGCTCGCGCGCGGCTTTCTGGTGGGCGGGCGCACCAAGGCGGGCGAGGGCAACACCGAACGTTCGCGCGCCGATCAGTTCGCGCCGCGGCTCTACTACCGCGATCCCGACTTGGCTGTCGTCGATGCGCTGTCGGGGCTTTCTACGGAAAAAGGTGCGCCGAACATGCAGCTCGCGCTCGCCTGGGTGTTGCGCAATCCGGTGGTCACAGCACCGATCATCGGCGCCACGAAGATGCATCACCTCGATGATGCGATCGCGGCGCTCTCGGTGACGCTGACGGACGAAGAAGCCCAGCGCCTTGAGAAGCCGTACAAGCCAAAGCCGGTCTTGGACCACGCGTAACCCCTTCACGGCGGCAGGCTGGCCCGGCTAGTCTGGCGCCATGACGACGAACCCGAACCACTTCGCCAATTACCCACTCGACCGCGCCGCCGTGAAGCGGCGGGACGCGGACTGGCAGAAGAGCGCAATCGAAAGTGAGGCTGCGCGCGTCGTGGTGTTTCACAAGATGAGCGCGTTCCTACTGGATGAAGGCTCGACACGCAGCGTCGGTTGGCTCGGCGGCAACGCTGTGGGGCTCTTTGGTTCGGATGCCGCGCCGCTCTTCCTGGGCATCGATTCCGATGGCGCCCCGCATTTCGCGATCGAAGCGCCGGACAACTTCGACATGGAGCAATTTCCGCTCGCCGGCATGGGCGAGTTTGTGGATCTCCGGCCGGCCGCGACGATCATCCCGATGGGCGATCTCGCAATCCTCGGCTGCGCGAAATGGCTGTTCGATTGGCACCGGCGGCACGGCTATTGTGGCCGCTGCGGCTCGGAGACGGAGAGCCTGGAGGCGGGCTGGAAGCGCTATTGCGGCGCGTGCCGCACGGAGCACTTCCCGCGCACCGATCCTGTCGTGATCATGGCTGTGACGCGCGGCGATCAGATTTGCCTCGGTCGCCAGCGCGTGTGGCCCAAGGGCATGTACTCCGCGCTCGCGGGCTTCATCGAGCCGGGCGAGTCGATCGAAGATGCGGTCGCGCGCGAAGTGCTCGAAGAGTCGGGCCTCGTCGTTCAGGACGTGCGTTATCACTCGACGCAGCCTTGGCCGTTCCCGTCCTCGCTGATGATCGGCGCGATTTGCACGGTCGGCGAGGGTGAAGCGCATCCGGACGAGGAAGAGCTCGAAGAAGTGCGTTGGTTCACGCGCGAAGAAATTGGCCTGATGTTTCAGCGCAAGCATCCGGACGCATTCGCGCCGACGCCCATCGCCATCGCGCATCACATCATCAAGGCGTGGGCCGAAGAGAAGTAACGCGCGCTAGTCGTGTGCGGCGCAGTCATCGCGCCGGGCGCGCTCGACTTGCAGCGTCACGTGGCCGATGCCGAACTCGGCACTAAGCTTTTGCGTCAGCGCGCACAGGAAATCGTCATCGCCGCCTTCTGGGCGTACGAGATGCGCTGTCATCGCCGTCTCCGTCGCGCTCATCGCCCAGACGTGCAGATCATGCACCTCCGTTACCCCCGGCGCGCCGCTCAGCGCATCGCGCACTTGCGCGACGTCGATCTGTGACGGCGCAGCGTCGAGCGCGAGGTTGAAGCTGTCCTTCAAGAGCCCCCATGTGCTCCAGAGGATGACGCCGATCACCGCGATGGAGATTGCTGGATCGATCCAGTTCGCGCCCGTCTGCCAGACGATGAAGCCCGCAACGATCACCGCGAGCGAAACCCCTGCGTCCGCCGCCATGTGCAAATAGGCGCCGCGCGCATTGATGTCGTGCGCCTGGTCGCGCATGAACAGGAGCGCCGTGCCGCCGTTAATAACGACGCCAACCGCGGCGATGGCCATCACGATGCCGGGCTCGATCGCTTCGGGGGAGGCGAGCCGGCGCGCGGCTTCCCAACCGATCGCGCCGCACGCAGCCACGAGCGTCAGCGCATTCGCGAGCGCGGCGAGTACGGTGGCTTTGCCAAAGCCGTAGGTCCGCTGCGCGCTCGCGGCGCGGCCCGCAAGCCATGCGGCGCCGCCGGCGAGCGCAAGACCAAGCACATCAGAAAGATTGTGCGCCGCGTCCGAGAGCAGCGCGGTGGAATTCGCAAGGAAGCCTGCCGCAGCTTCGACGAAAACAAAGCCGAGATTGAGCGTCAGCGCGATAGAATAACGTCCGCTGCCGGGTGCCGGACGATGATGGTGGTGGCCGTGATGGCCGTGCGCGTGGTCATGCGCATGCCCGTGTGCATGGCCGTGGTCGTGGTGCGCGTGCCCGGCGGTCATCGCATTGCTCTGGCCAAGTTTCGCCTGTTCGGCAAGGCTTCGTTGACAGATTTGCGTGCTCGTTCTCACTGCGAAATCGAGGGACGAAACAACATGCGCTCACGGCGGGCGATCATTGCGGCGGGCGCGGCGGCGTTAACATCATCTTGCGCGGCGGCGCGCGGGTTTTCCGGCGGCCTGATGCGCGACATTGGCGTGACGCGCGGCGGCGGGCAGCGTCCTGTGCGTTTACCGCCGGTGCTTATCTCCGAAGAGCGCATCATCAGGCTCGACGTTGGCTTGCGCCCGTACCGGCCGAGCGGATTTCGCGTCGCGCGCGAAGCGTTCGGCGAGAAGACGGTTGTGCACAATTACGGCCATGGCGGCGGCGGCATCACGCTCTCCTGGGGCACAGCCAAGCTCGCGCTCGATCTCGGCTACGATCCCGCGCAGACGGACTATGCCGTGCTTGGCTGCGGCGCAGTCGGTTTGGCAACGGCGCGTCTGCTGCAAGAGCGTGGCGCCAATGTGCGCATCTACGCGCGCGATCTGCCGCCGAACACGACATCGAATGTCGCTGGCGCGCAATGGTGGCCTGCGTCGGTATTTCAAGCATCGCGCGCGACGCCCGAATTCATCGTGCAACACACGGAAGCCGCGCGCTTTGCGTTTCGCCGTTACCAGAGCCTGGTCGGCGATGCCTATGGCGTGTCATGGGAGCCGAACTACACGTTCGGCGATCGGCCGATCACGACGTACCCCGCGGCAGAAGACGATCCGATGCGCCAGTTCGTGGTGAACCAGCAGGACCTCGCGCCGCACGAACACAATTTCCCGCGCGCCTTCGCGCGCCGTTTTGACACCATGATGATCGAAACGCCGCTCTACCTGCGGCGTATGGAACTCGATGTTCGTCAGCACGGCGCGGAGATCGTCGTGCGCAGTTTCGACAATGTCGCCCAGCTGCAAGCGCTGCCGGAACGCACGATCTTTAACTGCACCGGCCTCGGCGCGGGCGCGCTGTTCGGCGATACGGAGATCATCCCAGCGCGCGGCCAGCTCGCAATCCTGATGCCGCAGCCGGAGATCGAGTACAACACGATCGCCGACGAGGGGTACATGTTCGGGCGCCGTGACGGGATCGTGCTCGGCGGCACGTTCGAGCGAGGCGAGTGGTCGCTCACGCCCAATCCGGCGTCCATCGCACGTATTCTTGAAGGCCACCGGAGTATTTTCGGCCAGATGGGTCGCGCGCGTTCGTGAACCGGAATACATGTTTGTGCGTTGAGCGGGGATGAGCGAGCCAATGTCCAACACCGGTCCCGAAACCACCTACGTCCCGCAGACCGAGCCAGGCCGCAGCGCCGCGTTTCTCGTATACGGGCTTTATCTGCTGTCGATCCCGAGCTTTGCGCTGTTTGCGCCAATCGGGGTGATCGTTGCGTATATGAGCCGCACCGGCGCGGGCCCGCAGGCGCTTGCGCATCTCAACTACGCGATCCACCTCTTTTGGGTGGCGTTCATGTGGGGCGTCGGCATCTTCATTGCCAGCGCGGTCGCGTGGCTGCTGACCGTCATTCTTGTCGGCTTCCTGTTTCTCTGGATCCTAGGCGCGATCGCGTTCGTCGTGATGCTCTGGTTCACGATCATGAGCGCGCTGGCGCTGATGAAGCTGCTCGACCGGCGCGCGCCGTAACACGCGCCGGCCGCGGGCAGCTTACGCCGTGCGCGCGAGGCGCTTCAGGGCGATGTACTCAAGTTCGGCGAACACACCAACGGCTACGGCTTGCGCGATCACAAAGCCGTAGCCGAGCAGATTGGGCTGCTCGATGCCCGTCACGATCAACGCAATCGAGCCGATCACCCACAGCGCGTTGAGCACCACGATCGTCATTACGCCCGTGCGTGGCGGCTGCGGCTGCATCGCGAGCCACGTGAGCATCACGACGAACGGCGCCATCGCGATGCCGGCGTAGAAAAGGATGTCGCGGTTAAGCTGCAGCAGCGGCGCGAGCACGTCGGCGCCCGCGACCATGACGAGGCCGGCGGCCGCGCCCGTGACGGCGTCGGCGGCGAGGACTTGGCGGAGGAATTGGGTGGTCATGGTGCCTTCTCCTGTTTGGGGAGGGTTGAACATGACCCGATGCTGGCGCGGCCCGCGCGGCGAAGCGATTACGCGGGAGGTAATGGCGTTAGCGCGTGGCGGCGCTAGGCTCACGCTATGCTTCAGACCACCTCCGCGCCGCGCAGCTTCGGCGATCATCTCCGCGATTGGCGCCAGCGCCGCCGCCTCAGCCAACTCGATCTCGCGGCGGAGGCGGGCGTCTCCACGCGCCATCTGAGCTTTGTCGAAACCGGCCGCGCCGCGCCGTCGCGCGACATGGTGCTGATGCTCGCCGAGCATCTGCAGATTCCACTACGCGAACAGAACGCGATGCTCGTCGCCGCCGGCTTTGCGCCAAAATTCGCGCAACGCACATTGGACGATCCCGATCTTGCCGGCGCACGCCGCGCCGTCGATCTTGTGCTCAAGGGCCATGCGCCCAATCCTACGCTCGCGATTGACCGGCTCTGGACGCTGATCGATGCGAACGCGAGCGCCATGAAACTCATGGGCGGCGTTGCGCCCGCACTGTTGTCGGGCGCGCCGAACGTGTTGCGCATCAGTCTGCACCCGGACGGATTGGCGCAACGCGTTCTCAATCTCGCGGAATGGCGCAGGCACATCTTCGTGCGCCTCGAACGTCAGATCGATGCGAGCGGCGATGGCGCGCTCGCCGAGCTGCTGGAGGAACTGAAGTCCTACCCCGCGCCTGGCGCGCCCGCGCCGCGCTTAGAGGCGGCGCCCGTGCTCACGCCGCTGAAGCTGAAGTTCGACACCGGCGTCGTCTCGCTGTTCGGCACGACGACGGTCTTCGGCATGCCGCAGGACATCACGCTCGATGAGCTGGCGATCGAGATGTTCTTCCCCGCGGATGAGGATACTGCACGTACGCTTAAGGCTCTCGCTGCGTGAGCGTTGACGGGGCGCGTTGCCCGCGTTGGGGTGAGGCATGACAGATGAAACGCATCCGCTCGACGCCGCCCTCGTGCTCGAGACGAGAGGCGAGGGGCTTTACGGCGGCGCAATCGCGCAATCGTATTGGAATATCGCAGGCCCGTTCGGCGGTATCATCGCGGCGGTGCTGCTGCGCGGCGTGATGGACCATCCCGGCCGGCGCGGGCGTCCAATCGCGCAAACCGCCAATCTCTGCGCGGCGATCACGCCCGATCCGTTCGAGATGCGTGTGCGACTCGCGCGCGATGGCCGCTCGACGCAGCATTGGCTCGTGGAGCTGACGCAGAATGGCGGCGTGGCCGCCACCTGCTCGATCGTGACGGGGCCGACGCGCGAAACCTGGGCGCACCAACCCGCGTCGCCGCCGCCGATGCCGGCGTATGATGCGCTGCCCGTGTTTTCGCGCGAAGGCCGCAGCGGCTGGACGACGCGCTACGATATGCGCTTCGAGCGCGGCTCGCCCGTGAACGAAAGCGCGAGCGCGGAAAAGCCAGGCTCAGCCGAGACGCGGCTCTGGATTCGCGACGAGCCCGCGCGCCCGCTCGACTACGATTCGCTGGCCGCGATGGCCGACGCGTTCATCCTGCGCCTCCTGCAAGTGCGCGGCGCGTTCGCGCCCAGCGCGACCGTGACGCTCACAACGTACTTCCTCGCCGGCGAAGCCGATCTCGCCACCGTGGGCGATAGCCCCGTCATCGGCACAGCCAACACCCGCGCTTTCGCGCACGGCTTCCACGATCAAAGCGGCGAGCTATGGAGCGCCGGCGGCAAACTGCTCGCCGTGAGCCATCAGCTGGTGTGGTTTAAAGAATAGCGCAAATTCGCCTCGATCCCTCATTCCGGGCGAAGCGCAGCGCAGACCCGGAACCCAGGAGCCGCGCGCACGTCGTTTGCCGCTGGGTTCCGGATCGCGCTTACGCGCGTCCGGAATGAGGGATGTTGGTGGCGCGAGAAGCGCTCACTGACACGCCAAGCATTCCTCATAGTCCGTGCGCTCCGCCACCGCCGCGAACGCGTTCGG
>CAZXNY010000014.1:0-17758 GCA_964642205.1 uncultured Caulobacteraceae bacterium | reverse complement strand
GCCCGTCTTCACCCAGCCATCGACGAAGGTTTCCGCCGTCGCTTCGGGCTTGTTCCAATAGCCGCGCACGACCGTGGGGCCCTTGTACCAAAGCTCGCCGACTTCGCCGATCGGCAGCTCTTGGCCTTCGAGGCTGACGATTTTCGCCTCGCCCGTCGCGCTCGGCACGCCGCAGCTTGAAGGCTTACGGATGTAGTCTTCGCCGAAATTGGTTGTCGCGGTCGCGCTGGTTTCCGTCATGCCCCAGCCTTGGCCGGGCTGCACTTTCGGGAAACGCTCTTGAATGCGCTTCACAAGATCCGGCGCCGATGGCGCGCCGCCGTAGGAGAGCACTTCGAGCGACGAGAGATCGTAATCGTTGAACTTCGGGTGTTCGAGGATTTGCCACGCGATCGTGGGCACGCCGCCAGCCGAGTTGATCTTCTCGTTTTGGATGAGCGGAAGCGCCGCATCCGCATCCCAGCGGCGTTGCATGACGATTTTGCCGCCGCCCATCGCGTTCGGGATCATCACGGCAAAGCAGCCCGTCGCGTGGAAAAACGGCACCGAAAGCAGTGTCGCTTTCTTCGGCGCGTTCGGATCGGGCGCGGGCGGGGCTTCGCCGCGGCGCAGGAACGAGCGCGCCTGGCCGCTCGCGGCGTTGAACATGTTCGAGATGATGTTCCGGTGCGAAATGATCGCGCCTTTGGGCTTACCAGTGGTGCCCGAGGTGTAGAAGATCGTGACATCGTCATCGGCGGCGAGCGGCACGTCCGGCACGGGGCCTTCGGCGATCTTGCCGTAATCGTTCGGCGAACCGATGACGCTTTCGAGCGGCGTGACGAGCGGGTGCGCGGGCTCTTCGGTGAGGCGGCACACGTAGATCTTCTTGAGCTCCGGGCACGCATCGACATGCTCGCGCACGCGCTCCCAGCGCTCGGCGTCGACGACCAAAACTTTCGAGCCGGAATCCTGCAGGCCGTATTCGAGTTCGGGGCCGGTCCACCACGCATTGAGCGGCGTCACGATCGCGCCCGCGATCACGCCGGCCCAGAACACGATCGGCCAATCGGGCAGGTTGCGCATCACGATGGCGACGCGGTCGCCCTTCTTGACGCCATCGGCGATGAATTGGTGCGCGAGCTTGATCGCGGCGGCGCGGTAGCCGTCATACGTCACGCGCTCATTTTCATAGACGAGTGCATCGTGGCCGACATGCGCGGCTGTCATCGCGAAGACGTCGCGCAAGGTCTGCGGCGCGTTCTTCCAGGCTTTGAGCTTCACGCCGCGAACGGTGACTTCCTCGGTTTCGAGGGGCGAACCCGGCGCGGTCAGCATGGCGTGGGCCTGCTGGATGGACATGGCGGGAAAGTTCGGCGGCAGGGACGTCATATCGGCGCGTTTCCTCGGGTCTTCGGTTTTGGGCGCACGCTTTGGCGCGCACGTCTTTCCCGCCACTAGAAGCACGCCGCGGGGCAGCCGGGCAACGGGCGCCCCGGCGGGCGGCGATCACTTTCTTACGAACTGTTAACCTCCCTTGCGGGTCACGCGGCTGTGAGGCAATCCTCCTCTAAATACAGAGGGGAAAGCGCATGGCGGCGTTCGATCTGGCGGGGCTGAGGGATCGGCTCCTGGCGTTCGCGCGCGGCGTTGGCCAATCGATCGGCTGGGAGCAGAACCGCAACGCGGTGCTCGCGGCGGCGGTGGCGCTGGTGACGGGGCTTTGGGGCGGCGCGGTGCTGGCGCGCGTCGGCTCCGGCGAAGGCGGCTTCACGGAGATCGCGGCGGTTGGCGCCGCAACCGGCCCAGAGGTGATGCGCGCCGCCAATGCGCCGCGCGCGCCGCGGCAAAACATCGACGGCATGGCGTGGATCAACACGCGCATCGATACGTCGGGCTCGGCGCCGCGCGCATGCCTTGAGTTTTCGCGTGAGCTTTCGGCTGAGCCGAACGTCAATTTCGCGGATTACATTTCGCTCGATCCCGCAACGCCGTTCCAAGTCGAGCGCTCGGGCACGTTGTTGTGCTTGGCCGGTCTTCCGTTCGAGCCGGAACGCCAGATCACGATCCGCCAAGGGCTCCCCGCCGCGAATGGCGAGCGCACCGAGCGCGACGAGACGTTCACGCTCTCGTTCGGCGACCGGCCGGCTTACGTCGGCTTTGCCGGCAATGGCGTGATCTTGCCGCGCGCGGAGGCCGATGGCCTCGCGATCGAAACGGTCAACGTGTCGAAGCTCGATATCGAAGTGCTGCGCGTGCCGGACCGCATTCTCTCGCAACGCTCCGTCGAAGCGGGCGAAGTGTTCGACGAAGGCTCCTGGGGCTGGTGGGGCGAAGGCTCGGACGTTGGCGTGAAGGTCTATGAAGGCGAGATCGATATCGCGCTCAATTCGTGCCCAGATCGCCCGCAGGATCGCGGCTGCACGCGCCGCAATCAGGGCGTCACCACGGTGTTTGCGCTGGGCGCCTCGCTGCGGGACATGCGGCCGGGCGCGTATATCGTGCGCATCCGTGACGACAGCCCCGGCGCTGGCGCGAACGGGCAGGACAATGACCGCCCGGCGTTTGCGTATCGCTGGATCATCTACACCGACACGGCGCTGCAAACGTTCGAAGGCGCGACGGGCATGGATGTCGTTGCGCGTTCGCTGCGCACGGCGCGCCCGCTCGCCAACGTCACGCTCACGCTGATCGCGGAGAACAACGAAGAACTCGCCCGCGCCCGCACCAATGCCGATGGTTTGGTGCATTTCAACAAAGCGCTGTTCGAGGGCGAAGGCCCGGCGCGCGCGCGCTACGTGATGGCGTATGGCGCGGGCGGCGATTTCGCGGCGCTCGATCTCAACCGCGGCGCGCTCGATCTCACCGATCGCGGTATCGATGGGCGCCAGACGCCCGGCGATGTGGACGCGTATCTCTACACCGAGCGTGGCGTTTATCGCCCGGGTGAGCGCGTCCGGTTGATTGGCTTGGTGCGCGACCCCGCGGGCCGCGCGCTAACAGACCGGCAATCGACGCTCGTCGTCTATCGCCCGAACGGCACCGAAGCGGGCCGCACGCGGCTTGCCGAAGCGCGCGAAGCGGGCGCGGTGGCGCAAAACATTCCGCTCGATCGCTCTGCGCCGCGCGGCATGTGGCGCGCGGATCTGCTTGTCGATGGGCAAGACGCGGTTGCGGGGAGCGTCTCGTTCTCGGTCGAAGATTTCGTGCCACAGCGTTTGCGCGTGCGGATGAACGCGAGCGAGGCGGCGATCCGGGCGAACCAGCAGCGCGCGATCGCGGTGCAAGCGGACTTCCTTTATGGCGCGCCGGGCGGCGGGCTGGCGGTGGAAGCGGAAGCGCGCATCAGCGTCGATCCCAATCCGTTCCCCGATCAAGCCGGCTTCCAGTTCGGCCGTGAGGACGAAAGCTTCTCCGAGCGCATGATCCAGCTGCCGGGCACGACGACGGACGGCACGGGGGCTGCGCAACTTGTGTTTGCGCTCACCGATGTGCCGGAAACGACGATGCCGCTGCGCGCGCGCGTTGTCGCCAGCGTCGCCGATCCGGGCGGGCGCGTGGTGCGTGAGAGCTTCCAGATGCCGGTGCGGCTCTCGGATGCGTATCTCGGGGTGAAGCCGCGCTTTGAAAACCGCAGCGTTGGGCGCGGGCGCCCGGTTGCGTTCGATGTGATCGCGATGAATGCGGCGGGGCAGCGCGCGTCGTTGCAGAACGTCTCGTGGCAGATCGTCGAGGAAGATTGGAGCTACGATTGGTATCTCGATAACGGCACGTGGCGCTGGCGGCGCACCGGGCGCGACATCCCGATCGACGGCGCGACGATTGCTGTCGGCGCACGGGGCGCTGCAATCACGCGTGAGCGGCTGCGCGACGGGCAATATCGCCTGATCCTGCGCGGCGCGAACGGCGTTGAAACGTCGATGCGCTTCTCGGTCGGCTGGAGCTGGGACAGCGGCGATACCGCGACGCCTGACATGGTCACCGTGAACGCGCCAGAAGCGGCGGTGCGGCCTGGCACGCGCGCGCGGATCCAGATCCGCCCGCCTTATGCCGGTGAAGCGCAAATCGTGGTCGCGACCGATCGCGTGCTCGAAACGCGCACCGTGCGCGTTGGCGCCGATGGCGCGAACATCGATCTACCGGTCACGGCCGAGTGGGGCGCGGGCGCGTATGTGCTCGTGACGGTGATGACGCCGCGCGATCCGGTGAACCTGCCCGTGCCGCGCCGCGCTGTCGGCGTTGCGTATGTGCCGGTGAACATGGAGAGCCGCACGTTGCAGGTGGCGGTGGGCGAAGGGCTGCGCGTCGTGCGCCCGCGCCAAACGCTGAACGTGCCGATCCAAGTGACGAACGTGCCGCGCGGCGAGCGTGTGCGCGTCGCGATCGCGGCAGTGGATGAGGGCATCCTTGGCCTCACCAATTATCAATCGCCCAATCCGGTCGATTACTTCTTCGGGCGCCGCGCGCTCGGCGTGATCCTGCGGGACGATTACGGGCGCTTGCTGAACCCGAACCTCGGCGCGCCGACGGTCGCGCGCCAAGGCGGCGACGGTTTGGGCGGCGAAGGGCTGACAGTCGTGCCGACGCGCACGGTGTCGCTGTTCTCTGACGTCGTGCGCCTCGATGGCTCTGGCCGCGCGACGATTGCGCTGGAGATTCCGGACTTCAACGGCGAATTGCGGCTGATGGCTGTGGCGTGGAGCGAAAGCGCGGTTGGGCAAGACGCCGAAGCGCTCACGGTGCGCGATCCGGTCGTTGCAGAACTCATCTTGCCGCGCTTCATCGCGCCCGGCGATGAAGCGATGGCGACGCTGAACATCGATAACGTCGAGGGACCGGCGGGCGCGTATAGCGTCGCGTTCACGGGCTCGGCGGCGGCGGGCATCAATGCGCCGGCGGCGCGCGTGCAGCTTGGACGCGGACAGCGGCAGACGGTGCGCGTGCCGGTGCGCGGGGGCGCGGCGGGTGTTGGCTCGGTGGCGTTGCGACTGACGGGGCCGAATGGCTTTACGCCGATTGCGCGCAGTTACGACATTCAGTCGCGCACGCCGTTCTTGCCGATCACGCTGGTGACGACGGCGCCGCAAGCGGCTGGCGAGAGTTGGCGCGCGCCAGCCGATGCGCTCGCGCGCTTTGCGCCGGGCGAGGGGCAAGCGCTGATCTCGTATTCGAACTTGGCGAACCTCGATCCAGCGCCGCTGATCGATGCGCTCGAACGCTATCCGTATGGCTGCTCGGAACAGCTCACGAGCGTTTCGATGCCGCTGCTCTACTTCAACACGCTCGCGCGCGAAGCGGGGCGCACGGAGGACGCGCGCTTGCGGCGGCGCATTCAGGAAGCGGTCACGCGCATCCTCGATCGCCAAGGGCCGGATGGCGCGTTCGGGCTGTGGAGCGCGGGCGATGGCGGCGCAACGCCATGGCTCGGCGCCTACATCGTCGACTTCCTGCAGCGCGCGAAGGCGCAAGGTTATGTCGTGCCGCAAGCGCCGCTCGACAGCGCGTACACAGCGCTGCGCACGGTCGCGCGGCTGAACGACTTTGGCTCGGTGCGGTATGACTTCGAGGTCTATCGCTGGGCCGGGTCGAACGACTCGACGGAGCTGTTGCGGTCGCGCTCTGCGGCGTACGCGCTCTATGTGTTGGCGAAAGCCGGCCGGGCGGATGTATCGCAGCTTCGCTACTTCCACGATGCGCGGTTGCGCGATGAGCCTTCGCCGCTGGCGCGGGCGCATATCGCGGCGGGACTTGCGCATCTCGGGGATCGTGCGCGGGCGCGGAACGCGTTCCGGCTTGCCGAAGAAGCGCTCGGTTATCGCAACACCGGCGATTGGTACCAATCGCCGACGCGCGACATGGCGGGCGTGCTCGCGCTTGCGGCGGAAGCGGGCGAAACCGCACTGGTCGATCGCATTCGCCGGCGGATGGAGCGCGAAACGCGCGACGCCGCCGATCTGATGACGCAGGAGCAAGCGCAATTGCTGATGGCGGCGAATGCGCTGCTGCAGAACGCCGGGCCGCTGAACATTTCGCTCAACGGCCGCGCGGGCGAAGGCCGGCGCGTCACCGCGCGCGCGGCGCAGCTCGCGACGGGCCTTGTGTTCCGCAACGATGGGCGCGGCGCGGCGTGGCGTTCGCTCACGCTCTCTGGCCCGCCGCGCGAGGCGCCGGGCGCACTCGCGCAAGGTTATTCGATCGACAAGCGCTTCTATCGCATCGATGGATCGCCGGTTGATCTGGAGAACATTCGCCAGGGCGAACGCATCATCGTGGCGGTCTCTGGTTCGCCAGAGGGCGTGCGGCTCTATCCGACGGTGGTGGTCGATTTGCTGCCGGCCGGCTTGGAGATCGAAAGCATCCTCACACCGGAAGATGGTTTGGGGCCGCAGCAATATGACGGCACGCGCCGGCGCGGGCCGTTCGCGTTCGTTGGAGAAATCTCCTACGGGCGCGTGACGGAAGCGCGGGATGACCGGTTCGTCGGTGCGATCGATCTGCGCGGCACGAGCTACAATTTCGCGTACATGGCCCGCGCTGTGACTCCGGGCGCTTACACGATGCCCGGCGCGCAAGTGGAAGACATGTACCGCCCCGGCGTGTTCGCCCGCAGCGCGCCCGGCCGCATTCGCATCGCGCCTGGAGGGTAGGTGATGCGCGCCATGAATCCCCTCCCCCCTTGGGGGGAGGGTAGGGTGGGGGGGCGCCGGTACAGCCGTCATCAATTGCAGAGTGAGCGCGGCGCGACGCGTTTTTCGGTGCGCGTTGGAACGCCCCCCACCCCTGCCCCTCCCCCCAGGGGGAGGGGATGAGAGCAGCCCTTCCTCTCACAGCGCGTGGGAAACGCGTCGCGACGGTTCTTCTCGTGACGCTGCTTGCGCTCTTTGCGCTCGACATTGCGTTGCCGCCGCCGTTGCAGCGGGCGCAGGTCGTGTCGCCGGTGGTGACGGACCGGAATGGCGAATGGCTGATGGCGTTTACGACGCCCGATGGGCGTTGGCGGCTTGCGGCGCGGCTCGATGAGATCGATCCGGTGTTTCGCCGGCGGCTCGTCGCGCTCGAAGACCGGCGATTTTATTTTCATCCGGGCGTCGATCCGATCTCGCTGGTGCGCGCGACGGTTTCGTATGCGCGCAGCGGGCGCGTCACGCAGGGCGGCTCGACGATCACGATGCAGCTTGCGCGGCTGCTCGAGCCACGGCCGCGCACCATTGGATCGAAGCTGATCGAGATCGTGCGTGCGCTGCAGATCGAGCGGCGATGGAGCAAGCGCGAAATTCTCGCGGCCTATCTCACGCTCGCCCCCTACGGAGGCAACCTCGAAGGTGTGCGCGCCGCGAGCCGTGCTTATTTCGGGCGCGATCCGCAATGGCTTGAAGATCACGAGATGGCGCTGCTCGCGGCGTTGCCGCAGGCACCCGAAGCGCGCCGGCCGGACCGGCGGCCGCAAGCGGCGCGCGCGGGGCGGGACGAAGTTATCGGCAAGTTTGTGCGCATGGGACTGATGAGCGCGCAGCATGGCGCGGAGGCGCGGGAAGCGCCGCTGCCGTCGCGCCAGCCGTTCCCGTTCTCAGCGCCGCACTTGTCTGCACGGCTCGCGGCGGACCATCGCGGGCAAGCGGTGATCGCCTCGACGCTCGATGGCGGCATGCAGCGCAGTTTTGAAGCGCTGGCGCGCGCGCATGCGCAACAAATTGAGCGCGATGCGACGATCGCGATCCTCGTTGTTGAGATCGATGGGCGGCGCGTGCGCGCGAGCGTTGGTGGTGCGGGACTTGAGCGCGCGGGCGGCTATATCGATATGACGCGCGCCGTGCGTTCGCCCGGCTCGGCGCTGAAGCCGTTCCTTTATGCGATCGCGTTCGACGATGGCGTCGCCGCGCCCGAGACGCTGGTGCTGGATGCGCCGCGCCGTTTCTCTGGATACATGCCGGAAAACTTCGACCGGCGTTTCCACGGCGAAGTGCGCCTCGAAGAAGCCTTGCAGCATTCGCTTAATCTGCCGGCGGTGGCGACGCTCGACCGGATTGGCGCGGCGCGCTTTGAAGCCGCGCTCGCCGGCGCGGGCGCGCGGCCACGCTTGCCGCCTGGCGCGCGGACGGAAGCGGGGCTTGCGCTGGCGCTTGGCGGCGTGGGCGTCACGCTCGATGAAATGGTCACGCTCTACGCGACGCTTGGCGGCGAGGGGCGCTCACGCGCAATCGTGGAAACGGATGAACCGCGTTTCGATCCGGCGCAGCGTTTTGTGCGTGCGGAAACGGCGGCGCGTGTCGTCGATATTCTCGCGCGGTCACCCACGCCGGATGGGCGCGCGCCGGCTGCGCTCGCGGTTGGCGCGCCGCGCATCGGGTACAAGACCGGCACGTCTTACGGGTTTCGCGATGCGTGGGCGTTCGGCATTGGCGGCGGATACGCGATTGGTGTTTGGGTTGGGCGGCCGGATGGCGCGCCGCGGCCGGGCGCAACGGGGCGTGCTGCTGCGCTACCGATTTTGTATGAAGCGTTCGACCGCATTGGCGTGCGCGAAGCGCCTTTGGGTGAGCCGGCGAGCGCGGCGCGGCATCAACCGGCGCCCGGGATTGCGCGCTTGGAAACGCGGCGCGACGAGGGCCGCGAGAACGGGCCGACGATTCTGTTTCCGCCTGCGAACGCGGAAGTGCTGGTGCTCGATTACACCGAGCGAGGGCGCGGGCTTTCGCTTTCGGCCACCGGCGGGCGGGCGCCGTTCACGTGGTACGCGGAGGGCGTGCGCGTGCCGACGGAGGACACCAGCGGGCGCGCGATTTGGCGGCCGAGCGCGCCGGGCTTTCACGAAGTGACAGTGGTCGATGCCGATGGGCGCAGCGCGCATGCGCGCGTGCGGATTCGTGATCGGGGTTAGGGGATGACGATGCGGGTTGCTGTTCTTGCGATGGCGCTACTGCTCGCTGCGTGCGCGACGCGCGCGGAGATGGCGGTGGGCGGGCTCGATCCGTCGCTGCGGATGAACGACATTCAGGCGATCGGCACGCACAATTCGTACAAGCAGGCGATTGGCGCGGCGGAGTTTGCCGCGCTCAGCGCGAACAATCCGCTGGCGGCGCGCACGCTCGACTATGCGCATCCGCCGCTCAGCGCGCAGCTCGATGCGGGCGCGCGGGTGATCGAGCTCGACGTGCTCTACGATCCGGAAGGCGGGCGCTACGCTGAGCCGGCGATGCGGCGTTTGTTGCCGGCTGGGACGCCGCTTGAGCCTTATGATGCGAGCGCGATGCGCGCGCCGGGGTACAAGGTGCTGCACGCGCAGGATCTGGACTATCGTTCGTCGTGCGCGACGTTTGTGGCTTGCTTGACGGAGCTGCGCGATTGGTCGGCGCAGCATCCGTCGCATGCACCGGTTCTGGTGATGATCAATTGGAAGCGGGGGCCTTCGCCTGTGCCGGGCGGGGTTGCGGGCTTGGAGTACGATGATGCGGCGTTCGATGCGCTCGATGCTGAAGTGCGCAGCGTGATTTCGGCGCGCGCGCTGATCACGCCGGACGAGGTGCAGGGCACGCACGCGACGTTGCGCGAGGGCGTGCTCGCGGGCGGGTGGCCGGCGCTGGAGGCGTCGCGCGGGCGGTTCTTCTTTGCGCTCGATGAAGGCGAGCAGGTCGCGGCGGCGTATCGCGGCGCGCGGCGCAATCTGGAAGGGCGCGTGTTCTTTGTGAACGTGCGCGAGGACTCGCCGGTGGCGGCGTATCTGACGCTTAACGATCCGGTGGCGCAGGGCGAACGCATCCGCGCGGCGGTGACGGCGGGCTTCATCGTGCGCACGCGCGCGGACGCGGATACGTGGGAAGCGCGGCGGGGCGACACGGCGCGGCGCGAGGCGGCGTTTGCGTCTGGCGCGCAATATGTCTCGACCGATTACATGAGCGCGCGTGCGGAATGGTCGAGCTATGCGGTGACGATGCCGGAGGTCGCGCGCTGCAATCCGGTGCGCGCGGCGGGAAAGTGCAATGGGTTGGCGATCGAGGCGCGTTGAAGGGCCGTTTCCCCTCCCCGTGAGGGGAGGGGGTTAGGGGGGGGGGCGAAACGCAACGTTCGCACCTCATGCGCGCTATGTACTTCCGGCCGAATTGGTTCACCCCACCCCCTGCCCCCTCCCCTCGCGGGGAGGGGGTTAGCGCAGCGCGTTTCGCAGCGTTGCTTCGTTGGCGTAGGTGGCGCGTTCGCGGCGTTGGAGGCGGGTGGCGACGGCTTCGAAGCGGGCGCGCCATTCTTGTGTGGGCGTCGCGGTGACCTCGCGCGAGAGCGCTTCGAGGGCGCGGCGTTCGCGGGCGAAGCGGCGTTCGGGGAGGCGCTCGGTGATGCGGGCGAGCGCGTCTTGGGCAGCGAGCGCGGCGAGGCGTGATGTGGCGGGATCGCTGTTGGCGTGACCCGCTGCTGCGATGGCGCGGCGTGCGTCGTTGAGACCGTCGGTGAGCGTGAGTGGCGTTTCGCCATCGCATGGTTCGAGCGCGGCGATGTAGGCGTGGAGCGCGGCCATCATTGCGTCGCTTGGCGGCGCGCCTTGGAATTCGTCGACGATGACGCTGCGCATGAACGCGTCGAGTGAAGGCTCGCGTTGTGCGCCGAAGCTTGTGCGTGTGGCGGCGCCGGCAAGATCGGGGATGGGGCGGGGGTTGTGCACGCCGTCCTCGCGGACACGGCTCGACCACGACGAGGTGACGTCGGCGTGGCCGGGAATGTCCGTGAGTTCGGGGAGTAGGAAGTGCGCGTTGGCGCGGCCGTTGCTGTGGCAGCTGTCGCAGGAGAGCCCGACGCGCGCGGCGGGGCCGCCGAGGAGCGTGCGGCTGCGAAAGAGCGCGCGGCCGAGTTCGACGTCCGGCGCAATCGCGCTGAGGCATTCGCGCGGCGCGTGGGTGAGCGCGTGCGCGACATCGGTGTTTGGATCGGTCCAGATCAGATCGCGCAGCGTGGGCGCGGGGGCGGCAGCCGCGGCGCACAGGAGCGCCGCGGCAAAGACGAAGCTTCGTTTCACCGCGCGGCGACGATCCAGCGCTGCAGCTCTTCACGCTCGGCGCAGCCATAGGGGCAGAGCCGGTCGAGCACGGCGAGTTGGCGGCGTGCGTCGTCCAGGCGGCCCATCTCGATGTAGAGCTCGCCAAGATATTCGTTGGCACCGCGATGATGCGGATCGAGCATCAGCGCTTGGCCGTAATAGCTGAGCGCGAGGTCGTAATGGCCGAGCTTGCGGTTGGAGAAGCCCATGTAGTTGAGCACGTCCGGATGCGGGCCGATGGCTTCGCGCGCGGACGTTAGAGCGATCAACGCATCGGCGTAACGCTCTTGATTGACGAGGCCGACGGCGCGCGCGAAGGCGGCGCGGCCTTCACCGATGCCGGGCGGGAGCCAGCCGGTGGTTGGGTTCGCGGCGGGCGCTGCGCCTTGTTGGATGATTTGCTGGAGCTGCGTGTGCGCGGCTTCGAGCTGCGTGCGGCGCGCGGCGCCGCAAGCTTCGGTGCATGCATCGCGCGCGGCAGCGAGATCGGCGAGCGTTTCGTTCGCCTTCTCCATGTCTGCTTGCTGAATGTAGAGCCGCCCGAGCATCACCCAGGCGTCTGGCGGGCCATCGTTGCCGCGCGTGGCGCGTTCGAGCGGGCGGCGCGCGTTACGCGCGTCGTCATTGCCGACGAGCGCGACGGCGTAGAGATAATTGGCGGCCGGGTCGTTCGGCGCGGCGCGCGTGAGATCCCGGAGGTGACGCACCGCGGCGCGGTAGTCTTGCGCTTGTAGCGCTGCAACGCCGAGGCGGTACGCTTCTTGGGGATCGATTTGCGGACCTTCGGCGCCGCCAGACGGCATCGAGCCGCCGCCGCCACCGCCCATGCCGGCGGCGAGTGACGGCGCAGCGCCCGTCAACGACAACACGCTGGCAAGTATCGCGATCTGTAAGGCACGCTTCATTGGCGCGTCCTCCCTGAAGTCCCACGCGCGGCGTTATACGCGCGCGGACGCGCATTGGGCCACACACGTTTGTTGTGATGCGCGCTACTCGCCGCGCACGCGGCCGTCGCCCTCTTCGGCGAGGACGATGTCTGGATTTTCGGGCGCTTGGCGTTCGAAGAGGCCGACATCCATCGGCGCTTGCGGGAGATCGGAGCGCATGGGCGCTGCGATGCGCGCGGCGAGTTCGTTGCGTTCGGCGAGCGTGAGCGGCGCTTGTTCGCCGGGCGGGGGCGATGGGCGCCAATACGCGATGGCGACGGCGAGTTTGCCTTCGCGCTCAACGATCTCGGCGATGCCTTGCTCGATGCGTTTGCCCCAGCGCTTCATCAGATGCTTGCGTTTGGCGTAGAGGATCGGGAGCGTTTCGAGGATGCGCTCTGGCGTTTGCTGCAACAGGCCGCGCGCTTCTTCGGGTGTGCGCGCATAGCCGAGCGGCTTCTTCAACGCGCCTTCGGCGGTGCGTGCGACGGGCGCGGGCGCCGCGGGGCGCCAAAAGCGCAGCGCCACGCGCCAGAGATCTTCGCGCCAATAAAGTTCGTATTGCCCGCCGCCGTAGAGATCGGGAAACGCGGCTTCAGCATCGGCGGGCGTTGCAAAGCCGGGGGAGGTCTCTTCTGCGGTGAGGAATACCGCGGTTCCCACGCGTTCGGCGGCTTCCTCCTCCGTCCGCGCGCGGGGCGTTTCGGGGCGGAGCGCCTCCGAGAGGCTTTGCGCGATCGGGAAGAACGTCATTTCAAATACATAGATACATCAACCGGGAGTTTCGCGCCGCCAGTTGCGCTTGTCACGCGAGACCGCGCGGGTAAAGAAGGCCGCTCGAAGAACATCGAGGGGAGTTCCAATGCCGCAAAGACGCGCGAGCCGGTTTGCTCTGGCGCTGGCGCCGATCCTGGCCCTGATGGCCTGCGATCAAGTGAGCTCCATTCTCCAACAGGGCGGCGCGCCGGGCGAGGGCCCTGCCGCGCTCCAACAAGTGCCGCTCGATGCGCGCGCGGTTTCGGGAACGCTGCAGCCGCCGGAAGGCATGCAGGGTTTGCTGTCGGCGGAGCCGCTGCTGGTGGCGCCGGGCGAGATCGTCGTCGGCGCGCGCGTTGAAGCTGAGCTTGCGGAGACGGCGGCGGAGATGGGGCTTGCGGGCTCGCTCGTGAGCGCGCTGCGGTCATCGGGCGAAAACGCGCTCGATCAAGTGCCGCAAGCGGTGATGGCGGAATTGCAAGCGCGCGCGGAAGCGGAAGCGGGCACGGCGGCGCGCAATGCGGCGCGCACGGTGCTGACGCGCCTTGGCGTTTCGGATGCCGAGATCGAAGTGAGCCCGGGCGGCGTCGTGACGGTCAATCTCGTCAACGCCGGCGCTTCGCCGACGGCGCTGCCGCTCGCGGGACAAGAAGCGGCGCCGGCTGCCGCGAATGCGGAGCCGCAACAGATCGAGTGGAATCCGGAAGAGCGTTGCCCGCGCATCGTCACGCAGGGCCAGCTTGAGAGCGACATCGAATTGGCGACGCGTTGCGCGATCGCGCGGCTGCAAGCGTCGCGTCAATTCGAATTCGTCGAGCCGAACTTCATCGCGACGGTCGATATCGACCGGTTGCCTTGGAACCGCGCGAAGCAAACGCCGCCACCCGCGACGGGCGCAACGCCCGGCGCGCCCGCGCCGGATGCGCCGGCGGCTGGCGGCATGCCGAACGATCCGCTGCTTGCGCTGCAATGGCATTATCGCGCGCGCGGCACGGGCGCGGGGCAAGCGCCGGGCGGCGCAGGCTTTGAAGCATTCTGGGCGGCGAACCAAGTCGGTTCGCGCAACGTGCGCGTGGCGGTGCTCGACACCGGGCTCGATCTCACGCACCCGGAAATTCGCGGCTCGCAAAACGTGGGGCGCGGCGTCGATCTCATCACGTCGTATGAGCGTGGCGGCGATCAGAACGGTGTCGATGACGATCCGAACGACTCGGGCGATCGCTGCGGTCAGGCGGTCGAGAATTCGTATCACGGCACGCATGTCGCCGGCACGATCGGCGCGGTGGCGACGAACGACCGGGTCGGCATTGCGGGCGGGGCGTGGAACGTGACGGTGCTGCCGATCCGCGTGCTCGGGCGCTGCGGGGGAGAGCTTTCCGATATCGTCGGCGGCATTCGCTGGGCGGCGGGGCTTTCGCCGGCGATCACCGAAGAAGGCACGCAGATCGTGAACGCCCAACCGGCGGACATCATCAATATGAGTCTGTCGATTCAGACGCCGTGCCCGGCCTCGATGCAGTCGGCGATCGATGCGGCGAATGCGCGTGGCGCGGTCGTCGTGGTCGCGGCCGGCAACAAGTCGAACAACGCGAACCTTTATGCGCCGGCGAACTGCAACAACGTGATCGTGGTCGCCGCGAACGACGAGCAGGGCAATATGAGCTTCTACTCGAACTTCGGGCCGGCGGTGGACATCATGGCGCCGGGCGGGGACATCTTCTCCGACCGTGACGGCGATGGGCGCCCCGATGGCGTGCTCTCGGCGCGCACCTCGAACACCAGCTGCTACGATCCGGTGAACAACGGCGCTACCAACCGCACCTGCTATTACGGCTTCCTGCAGGGCACCTCGATGGCGACGCCGCACGTCTCTGCCGCGCTCGCGCTGCTGGCCGCGCAGACGGGTTTGCGGGGGCGGCAATTGGAAGATGCGCTGTTCACGCGCGCGATCTCGCCGATTGATCCGGCGCAACGCGCCACGCAATGCGCGCGCGTCACCAATGGCGTGCCGATCGCGGCGCAGCCCGGCGTTTGCGATCGCCCCGCGGGGCGCGGCATGCTCGATCTCGCCCGCGCGGCGCAAACGATTGCGCCGGTCGCGGCGGGCACGGGAAGTGGCCGCAGGAGGTAGGCGCCGATGGAGGTCGAGGCGTTGCGCACGTGGGGGCTCGCAGCGAGCGCAGCGGCGCTCGCCTCGGCGCTGACTATCGCGGCGCTGGGCGGGTGCGAGCAGCCGGCTTCAACGCCTGCCGCGCCAACCGGGGTCGTCGTCGCACCCGCAACGCCAGCGCCGGCGACGCCGGCGGAGCCGGCCGCCGAACCCGCGACCACTGACACGCCGCCCGCGAAACTCACATCGACGCCGACGCGCGTGACGCCCACGCTGATCGTGCGGTTCGAGTCGCCGCATCCGTTGGCGCGCGTTCAGGAGATCGCCGCACAGGGCCGCGTCGCGGAAGCGGGGCGCGCCGCGCAGGCTACGATCCGTGGGCGGGGCGATCTGCGCGGGCTGTGCTTCGATCGCTTCACGCTCGGCGGCGCGGAGATCGTGCTGAAAAGTTGTTCGGCGGTTGCCGATGGCGCGGCGTTCCAGCGGCGCTGGTCGACGCGGCTCAATGCGATGCCAGGCGTTGAGTACGCCGAGCCGAACGCGATCGCGCAGCCCGACCGCCGATGAGACCGCGCCCATCGCCGCCGCGCCGCCGCGCGGCGCCGCCCATGTGGCGCAGCGAACCGCCGGCATTTACTTGGGGCCAAGCTTCGCCCGCTGCCGCTCACCCCGCACCGGAGGCTCCCGCCATGACAGCCGTTGCTCTGGAGCCCGTGATCGAAGCGCCGGCGCCGGAGGAGGACTTCCAGAGCCATCACATCGATCTTGGCGCGGGCCTCACGATGCATGTGCGCGAATACGCGCCGTTGCTGCCGGAGACTGGGCTGCCCGTTGTGTGCCTGCATGGGCTGACGCGCAACGTGAAGGACTTTGAGCTTGTCGCGCCGCGCATCGCATCGCTTGGGCGGCGCGTGCTAGCGATGAGCATGCGGGGGCGTGGCGAGTCTTCGCGCGATCCCGATCCGGCGAATTACGCGGCGCCAATTTATGTGCAGGACGTGATCAAGGCGCTCGATGCGCTCGATATCGAGCGCGCGGTGTTCATCGGCACGTCGATGGGCGGGCTCATCACGATGCTGATCGCGGCGAGCGCGCCGGACCGGATCGCGGCGGCGGTGCTCAACGATGTCGGGCCGAAGATCGATCCCACCGGGCTCGACCGCATCCGCAGCTATGTGGGCCGTGGGCAGCCAGTCGCGGACTGGGCGGGCGCGGCGCAAGCGCTCCGCGCCACCAATGGGATCGCGTTTCCGTCGCGTGCGGAGGACGAGGCGTTCTGGGCGACGTTCGCGCGCCGCACGTTCGTTGAGACCGCGCCCGGCAAAATCGAAGCGGATTACGATCCGATGATCGCGCTCGCGTTCGACGATGCGCCGGCCGCGCCCGCGGATGCGACGCCGCTTTTTCAGGCGCTGGCGCACGTGAAAGTGCTGGTGGTGCGCGGGGCGGTCTCCGATCTGCTCGCGGCGGAGGGCGTGGCGCATATGCGCGCGGTGAAACCCGATCTGCTTTCGGTGGAAGTCCCCAATGTTGGTCACGCGCCGACGCTGGAGGAGGCCGAGAGCTGGGATGCCCTCTTGGACTTCCTCGCCCGCGTTCCGTAGCGCGCTTCGCGCGCTACGCCTTTGGGTGCGCGCCAGCCAAAACCGGTTTCCACTTTTGGCTGGCGCGCACTAAACAGGAATCATGACCGAACCCGTTCTCGATATTCAGGATTTGCGCGTCACCTTCACCACGCCCGATGGGCCGGTGGAGGCGGTGCGGGGCGTTTCGCTCACGATCAGCAAAGGCGAGTGCCTTGGCATCGTGGGGGAGAGCGGATCGGGCAAGAGCCAGACGTTCCTCGCGGCGGGCGGTCTTTTGCCTGAGAACGGAATCGCCACCGGGCGGGTGCTGTTTCAGGGGCAGGATATTCTAGGGCTGCCGCGCAAGGAGCTGAACAAGCTACGCGGGCGCAAGATCGCGTATGTGTTCCAAGACCCGCTCACGGCGCTGACGCCGCATCTGAAGATCGGCGAGCAGATGGGCGAGGTGATGGCCCATCATTTCCAAATGAAAGGCCCGGAGGCCGAGAAGAAGTCGATTGATTGGCTCGAGCGCGTGCGCGTGCCCGAAGCGCGCCGGCGCTTGCAGCAATATCCGCATGAGCTTTCCGGCGGGATGCGCCAGCGCGTGATGATCGCGATGGCGATGATGGGCGAGCCGGAATTGCTGATCGCGGACGAGCCGACGACGGCGCTCGACGCCACGGTGCAGGCGCAGGTGCTCGATCTGATCGAGGATTTGCGCAAGGACACGGGCGCGGCGGTCGCGCTCGTCACGCACGACATGGGCGTGATCGCGCGGATGGCGCAGCGCGTGATCGTGATGAAGTCGGGCGAGATCGTCGAAACCGGCGAGGCGGAGCAAATCTTTTTGAAGCCGCAGCACGCGTACACGCGCATGTTGCTCGACGCGGTGCCGCGCATCGAAGGCGCGCGCGCGGGGGCTGCGGCGATCCTTGGCGCGCCGCTTGGGGCGCCGGTGCTGCAGGCGGACGATGTGCGCGTGCAGTTTCCGATCCGAGTCGAAGGCGGCCTCTTTGGGAAGACCAAGCAGCTGAAGGCCGTCGATGGCGTGTCGTTCACTTTGCGCGAGGGTGAAACACTCGGCGTCGTCGGCGAAAGCGGGTGCGGGAAGTCGACGTTGGCGCGCGCCGTGGTGCAGCTGCTGCCGCGCACCGAAGGGTCGATCACGTTCTTGGGCCGCGGCCTCGGGCCTGAAGATCAAGAAGCGGTGCGCAATGCGCGCCAGGATTTGCAGATCGTTTTCCAGGATCCACTCGCGAGCCTCGATCCGCGCATGACGGTGGGGCGTTCGATCGCGGAGCCGCTGCTGACGTTTGCGAAGCATCTTTCGGCCGATGAGCGCGAAGAGCGCGTGCGCACGATGATGGTGGAAGTCGGCCTCGATGATGCGCTGATC
>CAZXNY010000013.1:0-17786 GCA_964642205.1 uncultured Caulobacteraceae bacterium | reverse complement strand
TGGCGGACACCGGCCCGAAATAGCGGCTGTCGAAACTGTCTGGCGTATCGCCCATCAAGAAAACGTCACCGGCGCCAAGCGTGCGACACCCGCTCCAATGCGGCAGCGCGCGTCCTTGGCTGTCATGCATCGCACGGTGCGCCACGGTGCGGTCATTGATGCGAATGGCGTCTCCGTCAGCGCTGACGCTATCGCCATCGTTCGCAGCGATGCGCTTGACGAAGCGATCGCCCGCGTCGGTGAAATTGCGCGCCTCTGCGTAGTCCGGAGCCACGTCCTGCGCATGCACGGTGACCAACGTGCCGCGCGCGATCTCACGTGAACTACGCACGTACCATCCGGTCGGCACCGAGGGCGTGTGATTGTAGATGAGCCAGTCGCGCGCATTCACGGAGTCGACGCCCAAGAGCGCAATCGCCGCCGCACCGATGCCAAGCCAGGTTCGCGTTTCTATCCGCACGCCTCCAAGGATGTGCCGGCGTCCGGCGCGCGCAAGCGGATGCGCCTTCGAGGCTCACCCATGAATCGGGGCACGTGTCCTAAAGGGGCGGGAGGGCGAGTGTTGCGATAGGGATCGCCGCCCAAAGGGCCGAGACCCGATGGGGCTCGGTTCACGAGAACGCGGCCCGGCGGCTCGGCCGCCGGGATTGCCCAGAGCGAGCCTGGAACAATCCAAACACGCGAGCTCAGCGCGCGCCGGGCGCGGCAAGAGAATGCGAGCAATCCGATCCCGCTCAAGGCAGGCTTTCAAGGTCGCCCTGCACGAAGGCGCCGATCATTCCGTGCAGAGATTGGCGACCGCCAGCTTGCGGAAGAGATGCGGCGCCGCCACCGCGCTCGACGGATAGTGCGCAAGCGCGGACGCAAAGTCGGGGTGCGTGAAGGCGGCGCGGAAGTGCGCGACCGATTCCCAGACGGCGTAGTTGAGGTAGAGCCGGCTGGCGCCGATCGCGCGATGCAGCTGCGTGGAGATATAGCCGGGCTGCCGCTTCATCCAGTTTGCATCCGCTTCCCAGGCCTGCAGGAGCGCTGCCTCGTCTTGGGCGTCGACCTCGAACAGGTTGACGAGAATGGCCGGCGATTGCGCCTCTCCGAGTTGGCTTGCAATCGGGCATGTGGCGTCCAGCGCCTTGATCTGCAGCATGAAGCGGTTCCGTCCAAAACGACAACATGCTGTCAATATGAAGATTGACAACGTATTGTCAATACCGAGAATGGCGCATGGCCGATGAGAAGCATTCCCCAGGAGGCGCTGCGCTGACCGAACTGGTGCTTGAGATCTTCCGACTGAACGGCAGGCTTTTGGCGGCGGGCGACAAACTTGTGGCCGACGCGGGGCTGACCAGCGCGCGCTGGCAGGTGCTGGGCGCGATCCATTATGCGGGCGCGCCGCAGACGGTTTCCTGGCTTGCGCGCAGCATGGGGCTGACGCGTCAGGGCGTGCAGCGCATCGTCAACGACCTTGAGGGGGAGGGGTTCGTCGCGTTCAAGGCCAATCCCGCCCACCGGCGGGCTCACCTTGTGACGCTCACGCGCAAGGGGCAGGGCGCCTACGCCGCCGCGGAGCGACGCCAAACGCCCTGGAGCAATGCGCTGGCGAAAGGGCTGGACCGGACTGAGTTGGAACGAACGCTGAGCCTGCTGGGCGAGATCAGAGGGCGTCTGGAGTCCGCGCAGGGCAGTGATGAGCGCCCGTGAGCGTCGATCAGATGGGGCCGATCAGGGGGGGGATAGCGCGGAGACGATGTCCGTGCGCGCGAAATCGCCGCCGACATAGAGCAAGGGGCAGGCGCGCTCTTCTGCCAAGGCATAGGCAAAGCAATCGCCGAAATTGAGCGCTGCGGGGTGAACGCCTTTGCCCCATCGCGCGTAGGCGCGTGCGACGCGTTCAGCGAACCCTTCCGTCACCGGCGCTACCTCGCAGCCCAGTGCTTCGATCAGCTGCTCCATCTCTGGGCCGGTGGCGCGGAGACGGGAGACCACAAGAGCTTCTGCGAGTGTTGCTGCGGAGATGACAATGTCGTCGGCTGCGTCGAGCGCAGTGATGCAAGCGCCTGCTTCTGGCTCGCGCAGCAGGACGGCCATGAGCGCTGACGTGTCGACGGCGATCACGATCTAGCGCTCATTGGCTCGCAATTCACTGAGGCAAGCCATCATCGCCATAGAGAAAGTCCTGGCTGCCCGCGGCGGACGGGCCGGAGGTCGCCTTGGCGGCCGCAATAGCGCTGATCTCTTCAATCCGCCGCCGGCGGGTGCCGGGTTGCTTGGCGGCCCTCACCGGCGCCAGGCGGATGACGTCATGGCCATGCCGGGTCAGGACGATGTCCTCGCCCGCCTCGGCCCGGCGGACGAGGTCGGTCAGCTGGCCCTTGGCGTCGCTTACGGAGATCTTCACGCTCATGGGTCAAAAATAGACCATTTAATGGTCTAAATCAATCCTCTGACCCTAGACCAGCGCTGAATTCCGGTAGGCGGGATCGTCGGTGACCTCATCGCCGATCCAATCGGGCAGGGCGAGTTCGGCGTCCGCCGCTTCCAGTTCGCATTCGGCCAACACCAGCCCCGCATGGTCAAATTCATCGACGGTCCAGGTGCGCCCGCCAAAGGAGATTGAATGGCGGACCTTTTCGATCACCCCGCCTTGGCGCGCGGCCATGAGCCAGTCGGCATCGGCGCGCGGGATGGCGTACTCGAACTCGTCCCGGCTCGGCCCATCGGCTTTGCTCTTGATCGTGATCCAGGCGCTGTCGCCGATCACGCGGACCCGAACGGTCAGCGTCTCGGTGATCGCGAGATAGGCTTGGCGGATGGTTTCGCGCCGATGCGCTTGCGCCCGCCAGTCCTCGGACCGCACGAGGAATTTCCGTTCGATCTCCTGCGCCATGGGGAGCCGATACCCGCGTTTTGTGACCGTTCTTTCAAGCCGCGCGTCAGGCGACCTGCTCATCCAGAAGCTCGGCCAGCCCCGCTCCACCTGGGGCAGCGCCAACCTCGTCGCCATCGCCGAAACCCGCCGCGCCTACGTCGCGGCGCTGCAGGCCGCCGATCGCACGCGATGCATTGCGCAAGCGACATCGGATCAATCGCGCCCTCTGAGTCTAGTTGCGGCGCCGGCTCTGCATGACGCTAGGCCAGCTCGGGCGCGTTCAGCAGATCGGCAAGAGCGAGCAGGGCCGTCTCGGGATAGGCGCCGGCGCCGCGAGTTCAATTAGGCGTGCGCCGTCTGGCGCGAGACGCAAGGTCGTCCTGGTAGTGCGAAGAACGCCCCGGGATAAGCGGCGCCGGCAAGCATCAGGGTATCGACGTGTGCCAGCGTGGCCGCCGCCATTTCGCTGAGATAGGGCAAGCGCTTTAAGTCCGCACCGGCGCCCTCTCGACGTACGCGTGCGGGGAAGGTCTCGATCAGCGCCAGCGCGCCGGTTGCCGCCGCGACGCCTTGCGCCGCCGCGCAGGCACTAGCGGTGAGGTGGCGCCCGCCCAGCAAGAGGAGGGTGCGCGGGCCAAGGGCGCGCGCCGCGCATTCCACCCACACGCCATTCCGAGGCTCAACGTCCGCTACGGGCGGAGGCAAATCCGGCTCGTCGTCGCTCCACGCTACGTCCGCCGGCAAGATAAGTGTCGCCGGGCCTAGGCGTTTCGCGGCTGCGATCGCATCAAGTCCGAAGCGCAACAATCCTTCGCCGACCCGGCCGTCTCAAGCCATGCGGAAACAGGTCGCGCGATCGCGGCGATGTCGCTGGCGAGCGGTGGGTCGTTGGCGCGGTGGTAGGTCGCGTGTTTTGCCGACGTGAGACGATGGGCGTGCGCGCGCGATAGGCGTTGTGCAGATTGGCAAAGCCGTTGCCGAGCCCAGGACCTAAGTGCAGCAGCGTAAGCGCCGGCGTTTGTGTCATGCGGCCGTACCCGTCTGCCGCCCCCGTGGCGACGCCTTCGAACAAGCCAAGCACTGGGCGAATGGAAGGTGCTGCATCGAGCGCGGCGACGAGGTGCATCTCCGAAATGCCGGGATTGGCGAAGCAGGCGCGCACGCCTTCTTGCGCCGCCAATTCGAGCATCTTTGCGCTGCCTTCATGTGTCTCTCCCTGGCGCGCTCTTAATGGCGCAAACTCGCCTCGACGAGGCGGCGCGCGCCTGGTGCAAGGTTCATCAGACGCAAGCCCGCCGTGCGTGCGACCCGTGCAAATGGTCGTTCGTCGCTGTAGAGCTGCGCAATCGCATTGGTGGCGCCGTAAAGGGGAAGCGTGGCGCGGCGATGCCCGCGCTCATACCGTGCTAAGCCTCGCGGGTCGGCGATGTCGCGGCCTGCCTTCAACGCGCGCATGATTTCGTCTCCGAGCGCGTAGGCGCTGCGAAGACCAAAATTGAGGCCATGCGCCGTGACAGGGTGCATGCCGACGGCGGCGTCACCGACCAATGCGAAGCGGGGTGCAACGAAGCGGCTGGCATAGACGGCCACCAGCGGATAGGCGTGGCGCGCGCTTGTGAGCGTGATTTTGCCCCAGCGCGCTCGGGTGCGCCGCTCGACATCACGGGCGAAATCCACGTCAGATAGCGCCATCACGCTTTGCATGGCGTGTGCGCTGAGCGTCAGCACAAAGGAAGACTGATCGCCACGGAGCGGCAGCATGGCGACCGTCTGACCGTGGCCGAACCATTCAGTGGCGACGCCGTGGTGCGGCTGGGCATGCTGCACACGGCACACCAGCATAGTGCGGCCAAAGTCGAGCATGTGTGCGCTGATGCCCTGGTCCTTCCTGAGCAAGGAAAAACGCGTATCGGCGGCGGCGACCATTTTACCACGGATGATGGCGCCGTCCGCGAGGCGCACCTGCGTGCCCTTCGCGTCAATCGCGTCAATTGTCGCCGCGCGGCCGGTGTGGAAATCGCAATTCTCTTGGCCGGCGATCGTTTGAAACAAGGCGCGCCGGATGGCGGAATTTGGCGCGAGGGCGCCAAGCGCGTTTCCGGGTTGATCGGCAAAGCTTAGCACGTACGGCGATTGGCCGTTAAGTACCTCCGCGCGCGTAAGTGGGGCGACCTCTGCTTCCGCCAGACGCTCCCAGGCGCCAAGTTGCTTCAGGCGTGCAATCGAAGTTTGCGTGAGTGCGATTTCGCGTCCGTCATAGGCTGGCGCCGCCAGCGTGGCTTTTGACTCACCGTCGATCAAGGCGATCCGCAAGGGCGCTTGTGCGAGACGCGCCGCCAGACTCTGGCCAGCCGGCCCGGCGCCGACAATGATAAGATCATACTCATTCATGGCTTTCTCATACCGTTCGAGGTCGCGCTGGTTTTGTGATGGCGCAAGATGATTTCACCGGGAGATTGTCACGCGGCGGCGTAGCAAGAGCGGCGCATAGACAGCGACGAACCAAACGAACGCGCCGCTCCACGCGAACGCTGATGCGGCGAGCATGGGCGCGTACATGTCAGGAAAAAACGGGGAGACGACGCGCAAGACAGCGCCCAGATTGACCAGCCAATAAATGGCGCTGTTGCGCGGGCCGGCCGTGAGCGGCTGGCCAGTGTGCCCCAAGCTGGCGCGCGTCATGACCGCAAGCGTCATGACGCCGAACGCGCCGGCAGTTAGGGCGTGCAGCCCGCTCGCCGCAGGAACGACGCCGAGCGGCAAAATAGCCAGGCTACTCAACAACAAGCCCAGGCAAAGCCAGAGATAGCCCACATGCAGCACGAGCACCAAGGGATCAGCGTGCGTGCGCCAGCCTTGCCAGCGCGCAAGCCGAGCCAAATGAAGCACGCCCGCCAGCGCGAGCATGAGACCTGTAGCAAAGTGCGTCGGCATCGCCGCCCAGAGGCTAAGTGCGATGGCCGCCACGCCAAGCGCTATCGCATCAAACCGCGATGACGCCACGGGCTCGGGCGCCATACGCTGTTTGGCCATCCAATTGCGGGTGAAGCTCGGCACGATGCGTCCGCCGATCAGTCCCACCAACATCGAGACTACGCCAATGCCGATGCGCTCGCCAAGGAGCGCCAAATCAGGATCGAATGACCCCAGATGTGAGAGCAGGTTGGCGGTTGCGAGCACGCAGAGGAGCGCTAGCACTGGAATGTTGCGCACACTGCGCCCAGCGATAATCTCACGCGCGATCACCAGCGCGAACACAAACAGAAACGATGCGTCGAATACTGGCGCCAGAGCGAAGTCAGGCGCCAGCATGGCGACACGGCCCGCGCACCAGAGCGTAACCAGCCCCATGAGCGGCGCGCCCGTGACTGGCAGCCTTCCGGTCCAATTCGGCACGGCTGTCAGCAAGAAGCCGGCAATCACGCTGCTCAAATAGCCGAACACCATTTCGTGGGCGTGCCAGTCGCGATTGAAATGCTCCGCAGGCAGCCAGCCTTTAAACGCCGCCACCCAAATCGGAACGGCGATCGCCGCCCACAAAGCCGCGAGCAGAAAGAACGGGCGAAAGCCCATGCTGAAGAGAGCTGGCCCTTGATAGGTGCGATCGCGTTCCGCAGTGCTTGTCATCGCGTCTTAGATTGCCTTTGAATGTTGCGTGCCGGCATTGGCGTAGGCGTCAAACGCGGAGGCGACGAGCCTGCAAAAGGGTCGCATGTTTGTCGGCACGCGAATGATATCGCCGTTGATCTCGACCAAGCCGTCCAGTGCAAGCGGCGCGAGCGCGGTGAGGGAGGCGGAAAAGGCAGCGGCGCCGCTCAACGGCGCAAGATCGACTTCTAAGTCGCACATGAGCGATTCAACAATGGCCTCGCGGCGCCCACCGTCGCCGCTCTGCGTGTGACCGCGCACGGTCAGTAAGCGGCCGGACTCTACTACCCGGCCCCAGGTCCGCACTGCCGGGAGGTTCTGCGCGTAGCCCTGGGGGAGGCGCGATATCGCGGAGGGGCCGAAGCCGATCAGGGCGTCCGCGCTACTTGGAACATAACCTTGAAAATTGCGATGGAGCGTGCGGGCGTGCGCCGCTTTGGCCAGTGGGTCCTCCGGTTTGGCGAAATGGTCCAAGCCGATGCTCTCGTAGCCGAGATCACACAGGAGGGTGCGCGCGAGTTCCGCCTGTTTGAAGCGCGCCTCAGCGTCTGGCAGAGCGTCGGCGTCGATCAGGCGCTGGCGGCGCTTGAACCAAGGCACATGCGCGTAGCCGAACAGAGCGATGCGATTGGGCGCCAATTCTGCGGCAAGACGGATCGTGCGGGCGACATCCCGAACGGTTTGATGGGGCAAACCATACATGAGATCGAAGCTGAGGTCCTGAACGCCGAGCGAGACGCGATTAACGCCCGCTTGAATATAGGTGGTCGCCAGCGCGCGCGTGACATGACGGGGATCAAGTTCGATGGCGTGTGACAAGTTCGGCGCCAGATCGAACCAAAAATCCAGATGATGCTGCAACCGCAGAAATTCATTCGGAGAAAGGATGTTTGGCGTACCACCGCCCCAATGGATCTCGTTCACATTGTGCGAGCCGATCGCGGAGGCGACGAGATCAATCTCCGTCATCGGCGTCGTGACGAAATCGGGAATGTCGCCACCGCGCGTGAGGTAGGTATTGCGGCCGCAATACCAGCAGAGCTGCCTGCAATAGGGGATGTGCAATAGAGCGCGCCATCGACATTCGCGCTGAAATGTGGCGCGCTAGGATATGAGGTGTAACGCGGCGCTCGACGTTCCGCGTAGGGGAGGAGATGCGGATCCATGTTGGTGATCATCACGCGGGATGGCGCGGAGACGATTGACGTTGGTCAAGCGCCGATGCGGCGCAAGCGCACAGAAGTAGTCAGAGGTAGATCAAGTCGACGAGCGCGCTCTCCGGCGCCTCCGGTGCGTCTGGCGCACGTACAATCAACGCATTGGCGCCTGCGAATACAGAGATCAGCGATGAATCCTGATTGTGTGGCGCGCGCGCCCAAAGCTGTCCGCTGGCGTCAGCTTCGACATGCGCGCGCAGATAAGTCGCGCGTGGACCGTTTGCCGCCAGAGGCGTCCGGGCGCGTGCGCTTGTGGCGCGCATCGACGCCATCGGATCGCGTCCGCAAAGCTGGTCGAGGAGCGGCCGCAAGAACAAGCGGGCGCAGACAAAGGCGGACGCCGGATTGCCCGGCAGCCCGAGCACAAGCCTTTCGCCAATGCGCGCAAACCAGGTCGGCTTTCCGGGTCGCAGCGCGACCTTCTCAAACAGGAATTCCGCGCCAAGCCGCCGCAAAGCAGGACGCGCGTGATCATGGTCGCCCACCGAGGCGCCGCCCACGATGATCGTAAGATCGTGTGTGTCGATGGATTGTCCGACGAGCGTGACGATTGCGCTGGCGTCGTCGCGGAACGGAGCGCGCGTGTTGGCGCCGGCGCCCCAGCTTTCGGCAAGAGCAGCGATGCCGTAACTCATGGAGTCAAAGATTTGGTCAGGCGCCGGGAGCGTGCCTGGAGGGACCATCTCATTGCCGCCGCTCAAGACAGCCACCTTCGGCGCGCGCGCGACCTTGAGCGACGCGCGTCCAGCCGCCGCCGCCAGCGCAATGGCGGCGGCGTCCAGGAGACGGCCGACGCGGAGCAGTACGTCGCCGATTTCGAAATCCACACCTGCATCTCGTACGTGGCGCCCTGCTGCGGTTGGCGGCGATGTTAGCTGATCGCCGTCGCGAACGGCGTCCTCTTGGATCAGCACACAATCGGCGTCGTCCGGAAGCGGCGCCCCAGTAAAGATGCGCGCGCATTCGCCGGGGTTGAGCGCGCGATCAAGTGCGCGGCCTGCGCTGGTTTCGCCGATCATGCGCAAGACGCCCGGTGTGTCTGCGGCGCGGAGGGCATAGCCATCCATGGCCGAGGCGCGAAACGGCGGCTGGGCGCGCGCGGCGATGACATCTTCGCGGAGCGTTCGTCCGCGCGCCGATCGTAAGGAAACCTGTTCGGTCTCCACCGGATTGGCCGCGGCGAGCATGAGGGCTTGGGCTTGGGCTACGCCAATCATGATGCGTCGCGCACGTAAGAGCCGCTGGCGCCGCCGTGCTTTTCGATCAAGCCGACGCCTTCGATGACCATGCCGCGATCGATCGCCGCGAGCATGTCGTAGAGCGTGAGGCACGCGACCGAAACCGCGGCGCGCGCTTCCATCTCAACGCCGGTTTGACTGATTGTTCTCGCGCGGGCCGTCACAAGAAAGCCTGGCGCCGTCTCATCTGCCGCCACATCGACCTTCAGGCTCGAAAGCGCGATGGGGTGGCAAAGCGGGATGAGGTCCGAGGTGCGTTTGCCTGCCATGACGCCGGCGATTTCGGCGATCGCGCGGACATCGCCCTTAGGCGTGTCGCCGCTCATGGCGCGCTGCAAGGTCCCGTGCGCCATGCGGATGCGCGCTTGAGCGATCGCTTCGCGCGCCGTCGCGGGTTTATCGCCAACATCGACCATGCGCGCACGGCCTTCGGCATCAAGGTGGGTGAGGCGGTCGTTCATCGTCATCGTTCCAGGAGGCGTGGCATGATCTCGACCATGTTGCAGGGTGTGTGGCGGCTATCCAATTGCCAGCGGATGATCTTCTCCCAGCCTTCGCGGCAGGCGCCGTTAGAGCCGGGGAGAGCGAAGATGAATTTTCCTTTGGCCACACCAGCGCACGCCCGCGACTGGAGCGTGGAGAGGCCGACGCCTTGATAGCTCAGCATGTGCCACACGACTGAAAACCCATCGATCTCTTTCTCGAAGAGCGAGCGTAGCGCCTCTGGTGTGACATCGCGCCCGGTGAGGCCCGTGCCGCCTGTGGAGACGATCACATCGATGTGCGGGTCTTCGAGCCAGGCGCTCACCTGGGCGCGAATTTCACCGACATCGTCGCGCACCAACGCGCGCGCGTCTATGCGGTGTCCATCGCGCTGCGCGAGTTCGGCCAGCAACGCGCCTGAGGTGTCGCTTTCGATATCGCGTGTATCGGAAATCGTCAGGACGGCGACATGCACCGGCTTGAAGGGAAGGTTTTCATCAATGCGGCAAGCGTGCGGGCTCATGCGCCATGCTCCTGACGGCGTGCGTAATCTTCGATTGTGGGCTCGATCCAGCGCGCGCCGTCCGGTCCAGATTCTCGTTTCCAGAGCGGCGCGTCGGTCTTGAGATAGTCCATCATTTCTTCAACGGCGGCAAAGGCGTTGGCGCGGTGGGCGCTCTGCACCGCGACAAGTACAATCGCTTCACCCGCGGGAATAATTCCGACCCGGTGGACGACCAGGAGCGCATCAAGCGCGTGCTTGGCGCCCACCCGTTGGGCGAGCCGCTCGATCTCGCCTTCGGTGAAGCCAGGATAGTGCTCCAGCTCAAGTGCGGTCACTGGGCTGTTATCCGCGTGGCCGCGGCAATAGCCGACGAAGCTTGCTAACGCCCCACATTGATCGCCGCGCGCCGCCGCGAAGCGCGCGACCTCATGGGCGGGTCGGAATGGTTCGGCGGTGACGACAACCCGTATCATGCGATAAGCGCCGCCGCGGCAATGCCGAGCACGAGTCCAAGAACGCGCAGAACACCCGCTTGGTTTAAGCCTTTCGTGCTCCACGTTGTGCCAATCAAGGCGCCAATGATCGCTGCGCCGACAAGCCAAGGCAGAAAACTGGACAGACTCGCCAACGAAGACGCGCGACCAGCAAGACCCGCCAGCGAATTTACAACGATGAAACATGCGGCGATGCCGGTGGCTCGCTGCGGATTGGCCCATCCGGCGAAGACAAGCAGCGGCGAGAGATAGACGCCGCCACCAATGCCGGTGAGCCCTGCGAGCGCGCCCAATGCGGCGCCGGCGGGGAGTGCGACGAGCGGTGATGGCGGCGCACTCGGCTTGATAGCGTCAATCTGGGGCCAGACGAGATAGCGCAAAGCCGCCGCGGCGAGTGCGAACGCGAGCAGTGGGCGATAGATGTGCTCCGGCACCTCAATGAGAAATGCGGCCGGTATGGCTGCAATTGCGAACGACCAGAATACGCGCCAGTCAAAACGGCCGGCTCGGATGAAGCAAAATGCGCCGAGGCCAGCTACAACGATATTGAGGACGAGCGCGGCTGGTCGCACGTCGTCAGGCGCCAGGCCCGCTAGCGCCATGAGCGCGATATAGGCGGAGGCGTCGCCGTCACCGACGGAGGAATAGAGGGCCGCCGCCGACGCCATAGCCAGGGCGAGATAGAGGATCATGCTCTCGCCCATGGCTCAGCCTCCGCTCAGCGGTGACATGAAGGCGATTTCACGCGCATCGCGAACGGAGGCCAGTTCGTTGAGGCAGAAGCTCTGATTGACCGCGACGCGGACGCCGCGCGCGGCGATGGCGTCACCCAGTTCGGGATCGTCCGCACTGAAAAGGGCGCGCAAATCCGTCACCGTGGCGACGGTATCGGGTATTTCCAAGTCGCGCTCGGAATAGCCGGCTATGTCGCGGAGGCGACCGAAGAACAAGATGCGCGTCATCCGCCCGTCACCGACATATGACGCTCCGTCGCCGGCGTCCGCAGACGTTCAATCTGGAAATCATGCCCCTTGGGGCGCAGAGCGATCGCGGCGTCGATCGCGGCCTGCAGTGAAACGTCGGAGGCGTCATCGCGGAGCGGCGCACGCAAATCCGCCGATGTTTCGTGGCCGAGGCAAAGATAGAGCCGTCCCGTACAAGTCAGACGGACACGCGAACATCCCTCGCAAAAATTGTGCGTGTGTGGGGTGATGAACCCCAAGCGGCCGCCTGTTTCTTCGACGCGGACGTAGCGCGCCGGGCCGCCAGTGCGATCCGGCAAGTCGGTGAGGCGCCAATAGGAGGCGAGATCTTCGCGCACACGTGCAAGCGAGAGGAATTGGTCGGTGCGATCTTCGTCGATTTCCCCGAGCGGCATGGTTTCGATCAAGGTGATGTCGTGGCCCCGCGAGTGGGCCCATTGGATGAGGTCCGGAATTTCATGCGCGTTGTCGTGCTTGAGCGCGACCGTGTTGATCTTGACCTTCAGCCCTGCCGAGACCGCGGCTTCGATACCGCCGATCACGTCGCTGAGGCGATCGCGCCGGGCGATGCGGGCGAATGTCCCGCGATCGAGTGAGTCGACCGACACGTTCACGCGCTTGACGCCGATGCGCGCCAAGTCTTGCGCGAAGTCAGCAAGTTGAACGCCATTCGTGGTGAGCGTGATTTCATCAAGCCCCTGGTCCAGATGACGCGATACCGCTTCAAGAAGGTCCAAGAAGCCGCGCCGAACCAAGGGCTCGCCGCCGGTAAAGCGGAGTCGTCGCACCCCACGCGTGACAAAGGCGGCGCACAGCCGATCAAGCTCCTCAATCGAAAGCAGATCATTGCGCGGAAGAAAGCGCATGCGCTCGCTCATGCAATAGATGCAGCGCAGGTCACAACGATCCGTCACTGAAACGCGCAGATAGGAGATCGTGCGCCCGAAGGGATCGACAAGCGGCCTCATGCTGCGCGCTCCAGCGCCTCAAGTGCGTCGCGTGTGTTGGCGTTGGCAAACGCGCGCACATCTTTGAAGTGAACGCGTCGGGCCCGATGGTCAGCAAGGAGCGCACGTACCGGAGGATGTCGACCATCGACAAATTCCGCAGCAATGTAGTCGGCCATCTCGACGCGCCACACCGCGCAAAGCGGGTGTTCGCCCGCGTCTGTCACGGCGAACGCAGCCGGCGCATTTCCGATAGATGCCAGCAACACGGGGAAGAGATCCGGCGGCAGCAAAGGGGCGTCGCAGGGTGCGGTCGCAAGTACTTTGAAATTGGCGGTCTTCGCCCAAGCTAGGCCGGCGGCGATGCCGGCAAGCGGCCCGGCCGGCGCATCGGGCTCATCGTGCAAGATCTCAAGGTCAAGTGATTGCGCATGGGCGGCTGTTGCCGAATTGGGACGAGCACTTACGGCGCATGCGGTGAGGGCGCCGAAGCGCGTGAGCACTGCATCCATCATCAAGCAGCCGCCAAAGGGCGCAACGGCTTTTTCGGCCCCAAAGCGGCTGGAGCGTCCGCCCGCGAGCAGGAGTCCGCCCGTGCTGTGAGAAAGAGGGCAAAGCCTATCCATGTCGTTTGGCCGCCTCCGCGCCAGGGCCGGTGGTCTTGTACCATTCCGACGACCAGATCTCGGCGTCGGCGTCGGCAATGATGTCGCCGATGCGCGGGGCGTGATTGTCAATCAAAGGATCAGGCTTGGCCAAGGCCTCAAGCGCGCCAGTATTGCCGAGCGTGACAACGGCGCCGTGGACGCTGACGCCATGACGCTGCAGCGCGGCGAACGCGCGCGAGAGATTTTCCGGCGTCATGCCAAGCAGCGAAGCAAGAATGCGTTTCTCGTGATGCAGACGGACCACGCAGCCTGAATTGTCGGCCGCGCGAAGCTGCAGCAGATAGTTCGCGAGACGCTCCGTGCTGTTGCGGAGCTTGTGGTTCTTGATGTTGCGAACCAACCCCCGATAGCATCCCGCCAAATCACGCGAGACGGCCATCGCGAATCGCGGGTCGAGGCGCATCGCGGTGCGGATCGCATCGCCGCGGATCATGAGGATTTCGCAGCGATCAAGTGTGCGCGCGGACATCAGCGCTTCAGCGTCGAGCACAACGGCCGCAAGGATAAAGGTAGAGACCGGACGCAAGATCGCCAATGTCGTCTCGCGGTCATTCCAAGCGCCGTGCAGTTCGACTTGGCCATCGAGCAGTACGTAAAGGAAATCAACCGGATCGCCCTCGAGCAGCAGCATCGTATTGGCAGGGAAGCGCTGCAAATGCGCGCCAGCGGTTGCGACGCGCAGCGTCTCAGGCGCCGCATCAGCGAAGAGCGGCAAGCGCTTTACGCGTTCGATATCGCTTGTGCGCACGCCTCAACCTCCCGAGTGCAGCGTGGCAAGTGATGACGCAGATCATGCAGTCGCGAATTGACGGAAAGCAAGTCTGCGTACTTTGTCGCGTATCATGCGGCGCTGGCTTGATATTTTTCGCCACAGAAAGATCAAGTGAAGAGGTCGGCGCTGGAAAATCTCTGTAGGAAGGCGGGCCGCTTAATCCATATCAAACGCTTCCGATCCAATTTGCCTCTTCCTGCATGCGCATCACCACGCATGCAGGGGCCGAATTCATGGTGGGACAAGACGTAAGAGAAAGCGCGGGCGCGGGCTGGGCCTTGTGGCTCAGCACGCTCGCTTTCACCGCCAGCTTTGCAGTGTGGACAATTTTCTCGATCATCGGCGTGCAGATCGAGCAAGATCTCGGACTTACCGAAACGCAATTCGGATTACTGATCGGGACGCCGATTCTGACGGGCTCGATCATTCGGCTATTCCTAGGTGTCTGGACTGATCAATATGGCGGCCGGGTCGTCTTTCCGCTGGTGATGCTCGCGGCGGCGTTCGCCACCTTTCTGCTCTCCTACGCTCAAACCTACCCACAATTCCTGATCGCCGCGCTTGGCGTGGGCATCGCGGGCGGCACGTTCGCGGTAGGTGTGACGTACGTTTCGAAGTTTTATGCATCGGCCAAGCAAGGGACGGCGCTTGGCATCTTCGGCGCCGGCAATGTCGGCGCTGCGGTTACGAAATTTCTCGCGCCGTTCGTGTTGCTGGCCATGGGCTGGCAGGCGGTGGCCCAGATTTGGGCCGCTGGGCTTGTTGTGATCGCCGCGCTCTTCTTCTTGTTTACGAAGGACGATCCCGAACTTGCCGCACGCCGCGCCAAGGGCGTGAAGCCGCGCAGCATGTCCGAGCAATTCGCACCGCTGAAGAACGTCCAAGTCTGGCGCTTCTCGCTCTATTATTTCTTTGTGTTCGGCGCGTTCGTTGCGCTGGCCCTGTGGCTGCCGCGCTATCTGGTTGGCGTTTATCACCTTGATCTGAAGACAGCCGGCATGGTGGCGGCGGCATTCTCCGTGCCGGCTTCGCTCTTCCGTGTTTATGGCGGCGTGCTTTCAGACAAAGTCGGCGCGCGGCAGGTCATGTATTGGACCTTCCTGGTTGGAATCGCGACGACGTTCCTGCTTTCGTATCCGCCCACGAGCTATGTCATCGACGGTATCGAGGGGCCAATCGCCTTCAGACTCGAGACCGGCCTCGCTGCGTTCACGGTGCTGGTGTTTGTGCTCGGTTTCTTCATGAGCCTGGGCAAGGCGGCCGTCTTCAAACACATTCCGGTCTATTATCCAAAAGACATGGGCTCGGTCGGCGGTCTGGTCGGCATGATCGGCGGGCTTGGCGGCTTTGTTCTGCCGATCGCGTTCGGCGCGCTGAATGATCTCACCGGCATCTGGACCAGTTGCTTCATGCTGCTGTTCTTTATCGTGTCGGGTTCGCTCCTCTGGATGCACTTTGCGATCCGTCAGATGGAGCGCGAGGCGGTCGGCAAGCAACTCGAGAGCCTGCCGCAATTCCCGGAAATGCAGCCGATCCACGAGCCGGCCAAGCACAAGCCGACGGAGCCGGGTCTCATCACCGACTGGCGTCCCGAGGATCCGGTGTTCTGGAACGAGCGCGGGCGCAAGATCGCCAGCCGCAATCTCTGGCTCTCGATCCCGTCTCTGTTTCTATCGTTCGCGGTGTGGATGGTGTGGTCCGTCGTTGTGGCGAAATTGCCGCTGATAGGTTTTGAATACACCACGGATCAGCTCTTCTGGCTCGCCGCGCTGCCCGGCCTTTCGGGCGCAACATTGCGCATTTTCTACTCGTTCATGGTGCCGGTGTTCGGCGGGCGTTTGTGGACGACGTTGACAACCTGGTCCTTGCTGGCGCCGGCGCTTGGCATCGGCTTTGCCGTGCAAAGCCCGGAAACGCCGTACTGGATCATGCTTGGGTTTGCGCTGCTGTGCGGCCTGGGCGGAGGCAATTTCGCAAGCTCGATGTCAAACATCGGCTTCTTCTTCCCCCGCAATGAAAAGGGCAATGCGCTCGCGCTGAATGCCGGCCTCGGCAATTTGGGCGTGAGCGCCATGCAATTCCTGGTGCCGCTCGCCATTACCATGGCTGTGTTCGGCAGCTTTGGCGGGGCGGGCCAGGCGATCAGCGCTGGCGACACTTTGTTCATGCAGAACGCCGGCTTCATCTGGGCGCCATTCATCATCGCCTCGGCTTTCATGGCGTGGTTTGGCATGAACGATCTCTCGACCGCCAAGGCGTCGTTTGCCGAGCAATCGGTAATTTTCACACGCAAGCAGAACTGGATCATGTGCTGGCTCTACACGGGCACATTCGGTTCGTTCATCGGCTTCTCTGCCGCGTTCCCGTTGCTGACCAGCACACAATTCCCAGAGGTAAACGTGTTGCAGATCGCCTTCCTCGGCCCGCTGGTTGGCGCGCTTTCGCGCTCGTTCACGGGTTGGGTCGCTGATCGCTTCGGCGGGGCGCGCGTCACACTTGCAGTGTTCGCGCTGATGATGCTGGGCACGATCGGTGTGATCTACTTCCTCGGCGCGAAGGATCAGCCTGGCGCTTTCACCGGTTTCTTCGCCTGTTTCATGCTGCTGTTCTTCGCCAGTGGCGTGGGCAATGCGTCGACCTTCCAGATGATCCCCGCGATCATGCGCAAGGAGATCGCGCGTCTGTCACCCCAAACTCCCGCGCCGGATCAATTGAAGCAAGCCGAGAAGGAATCGGCGGCGATCACAGGCTTCACTTCGGCGATCGCCGCCTATGGGGCCTTCTTTATTCCAAAGAGCTTCGGGTTCTCGATTGCGGAGACGGGTAGCGCCAGCGCCGCGCTCGTCGCCTTCCTGATTTTCTACGTGTCGTGCCTGGCCATCACTTGGTTCGTCTATGCGCGACCGGGCGGGCTCCTATTCGATGTCGAAAACAAACGCAGCGCGCCGTCCGATGCGGCGAAAGCAGCGAGCTAAGAGGGGAAGAGCATGAGCCACACTTTAGACCGCCTGGCCTTCTTCACGCGCAAGACAGAGCTCTATTCTAAAGGTCACGGCGTCATGAACGACGAGGATCGTTCATGGGAGGAGGCGTATCGGCGCCGCTGGCAACACGACAAGATCGTGCGCTCCACGCACGGCGTGAATTGCACCGGATCGTGTTCCTGGAAGATATACGTCAAGGGCGGCATCGTCACTTGGGAAACGCAGCAGACCGATTATCCGCGCACGCGTCCCGATCTGCCGAACCACGAACCGCGCGGCTGCGCGCGTGGCGCGTCCTATTCGTGGTATCTTTATTCGGGCAATCGGGTGAAGTACCCGTTAGTGCGCGGCCGTTTGCTGAAGCTGTGGCGCGAGGCGCGCAAGACCAAGTCGCCGGTGCGGGCCTGGGCTTCGATCGTCGAAGACCAAAAAAAGCGCAAGCACTACACGGCGCTGCGCGGCGGCGGCGGTCTTGTGCGCTCGACATGGGATGAGGTCACCGAACTCATCGGCGCGGCCAACGCTTACACTGTGAGGAAGCACGGACCGGATCGCGTATTCGGCTTTTCGCCAATCCCAGCGATGTCAATGATTTCGTATGCCGCAGGCGCGCGCTATCTGCAGCTGCTCGGCGGCGTGTGCGGCTCGTTCTACGATTGGTATTGCGATCTGCCACCGGCGAGTCCGCAAACTTGGGGCGAGCAAACCGATGTCCCAGAATCAGCGGATTGGTACAATTCGGGATTCATCCTGGTATGGGGCTCAAACGTCCCGCAGACGCGTACGCCCGACGCGCACTTCTATACCGAGGTGCGCTACAAGGGCGCGAAGTCCGTCGTCATTTGTCCGGACTATTCGGAAGCCTCGAAATTCGCCGATCTCTGGATTTCAGTGAAGCAGGGCACGGACGCGGCGTTGGCGATGGCGATGGGCCACGTTGTGCTCACTGAGTTCCATCGCGACCGCGAGGTGCCGTACTTC
>CAZXNY010000012.1:11900-17991 GCA_964642205.1 uncultured Caulobacteraceae bacterium | reverse complement strand
CATTGGTTTCGCTTGTTGTGGGTTCATGGGGAGATTGATGGTTACCGTATGGAGTTTTTTGTCCCGGTGCGCGCGCAGCACGTTGGCGAATTTGCAGACTTCCGTGTGAAGCTCGCGATACGTGATCTTCTTGGACTCTGAGGGATCGTCGCCTTCCCAGATGATTGCGACATCATCGCCGCGCTCGGCGAGATGGCGATCGACGCAATTTTCAGAAACGTTGAGCACGCCGTCTTCGAACCAGCGGATGTGGAAGTCGGCTTCGTTGAACGAGACGTCTTTGACCTTCGTGTAGGGCTTGATCCATTTCAGGCGCTGGCCGTGATGGCCCCAGAACGCTTCGGGATCATCGAGCGCGGCGGCGTGCATCGAGCGGTAGGAAATGTCGTTGACCTTGGCGTTGGCGGCCCATTCGGCCGGCACCGGCAAGACTTGCCCTTCGGACATCGCGCGCTCCCTAAATTTGTTCGGTGTCTCGTTGCATGACCGGGCGGTCATGCGCAACGCGCTGCGCATTGCGGAGGATTCAGGAAACCGGATGCACGCGCCGCGCGCTTTGTGCGTCAGGGCGGGCGATCCGGCATGGCCGGACGGATTAGGAGACTTCCATGAAACTTGGTCTTGCCGGTCTTGCGGCCGTCGCGCTCCTCGCTGCGGCGCCCTTGTCGCTTGCACAACAATCGGCTGCGCCCGCTTCACCGCCCGCCGCGAACCGGCCAGCGCCGACGCCGCCGGTCACAACGCCCGCCTCGCCCAATGCGGCCTCTCCGGAGGCCCCGCGCGCAACGCCTGCCGTGCCCGCTTCTCCAGCCGCGCCTGGCATGGGCTCTGGAACAACCACGCCCGCCACCCCGGCAACACCCGCTTCGCCAGCTCGCACCCCGGCGGGCGAGGGCGACGCGTCTGATGATCCGGCCCGCACCTGCCGCACGTTCCGGGATGTGAACCAACAATGTTCGTGCCGTTCGGCGCCGACCGAAATGGGCACGGCCGTTGCGCCGACGGACGGCGGAACGCGCAATCTTTGCGTGGTGCCGCGCCAATAGGGCGCGCGCCGCGCAGAACCAACCCCCGGGTTTACAATTGGGGTTCGGAGAAGGGCTCCCGCAGAAGCGGGGGCCCTTTTGCGTTCGGTTTCAGCGCCACGCAAAGCGCTCTACGTTTGCGCGCAAGAACCATTTCACCGGGATGTTTGCGATGAAGATCGGCTGCCCAAAGGAAATCAAACCGCAGGAATACCGCGTTGGCCTGACGCCCGAGAGCGCGGCAGAGCTGACGCGCGCGGGCCATGATGTGTTCCTGGAAGCGGGCGCGGGGCTCGGCACCGGCGCGGACGATGCGCGCTACACGCGCGTCGGCGTGAAGATTGTGCCGGATGCTGCGGCGGTGTTCGACGTCGCGGACATGATCGTAAAGGTGAAGGAGCCGCAGCCTGTCGAGATTGCGCGCCTCAAACCGCACCACACGCTGTTCACCTATCTCCATCTCGCGCCCGACCCGGAGCAGGCGAAAGGCCTGATGGCGTCGGGCGCGACGGCGATTGCGTATGAGACGGTGACGGATGCGAACGGGCGCCTGCCGCTCTTGAAGCCGATGAGCGAAGTGGCGGGGCGCATGTCGATCCAGGTTGGCGCGCATTTTCTCGATAAGGCGCATGGCGGGCGCGGCGTGCTGATGGGCGGCGTGCCGGGCGTGCGGCCGGCCGATGTCGTGATCCTCGGCGCGGGAGTCGCCGGCTACAACGCTGCGCAGATCGCGGTCGGCATGCGGGCGCGCGTGACGGTGTTCGATAAGAACCCAGCGCGACTCGAAGAGCTGGACCGCGAGTTCAACGGCCGGCTCGAGACGGTCTATTCCACGCGCGCGGCGGTGGAGGAGGCGGTGTTCGAGGCGGACGTCGTGATCGGCGCGGTGCTGACGGCGGGCGCCGCGGCGCCGAAACTTATCACGCGGGACATGCTGCCGAAGATGCGGCCGGGCTGCGTGCTGGTTGATATTTCGATCGACCAAGGCGGGTGTTTCGAGACCTCGCATCCGACGACGCACGAGGACCCGGTCTTCGTGGTCGATGGCGTAATTCACTATTGCGTGGCGAACATGCCGGGCGCGGTGGCGCGCACGAGCGCGTTCGCGCTCAACAACGCAACGTTGCCGTTCACGCTGGCGCTCGCCAACAAAGGGGTGCGCGCGGCATTGGCCGAAGACCCGCATCTCGCGAACGGGCTCAACGTGTGCGCGGGCGCGATCGCGCATGAAGCCGTGGCGCGCGATTTGGGGCTGCCGTTCAAGCGGCCCGATTGGCTGGGCTAGCTCGTAACAATCATCACGAAATGTGCGCGCCGCGCGTGTAGCAGCAGCGCGTTCGCGCCGTTTCGTTACGGTGCTGCATAAACTGCGTGTGCACGATGCATCACACGCGCTCATTCTTTTGGCAGATCAGGCTTATTCCCTCTGGGGCGATTGTGCGGCGATGCGAACCGCGAGACCGTTTCGGCGTTGTCGGGGTGGAGAGATCGTCATGTTAGCCAAGAAGATTGGCGAGCCGTGCCCGAAGTGCGCGACCCGTCTGATGCGCCGAAAATCCAAGTTCGCCCGCATTGAAGGCGATGTCGCGTATTGCGCGCGCTGCGATGCGTCGTTCGAACTCGCGGCCGATGAGATCGTGCTCATTCCGGCCTTGATCGCGCAGCCAGCCTAAGCGCGGCTCGGACTGGGTCAACGCGGAACCGCATCCGGGGCGGTTCGTTCGGCTTCTGTGCGCAGACAGCACCAGGAGTCCCGCCATGCAAGTCAAAGACGCCATGACCGCCGATGTGCGGCTCATCAATCCCGATCACACGCTCGCCGAAGCGGCGCGAACGATGAGCGAAATCGACGCCGGCAGCCTTCCGGTTCGCGAAGATGATCGGCTCGTCGGCATGATCACCGACCGCGACATCGCCGTGCGCGGCATCGGCGCGGGCATGGGGCCGGACGCGAAAGTGCGCGACGTGATGAGCCACGATGTGAAGTTTTGCTATGAGGATGATGACGTCGAAGACGTGTCGCGCAACATGGCGAACATTCAGCTGCGCCGCTTGCCGGTGCTGACGCGCGACCGGCGTTTGGTTGGCATTGTCTCGATCGGCGACATCGCCACGCATGCCAAGAACGAATGCGCCGGCGATGCGCTCGAAGGCGTGGCGCGCAAGTCGAGCCAGCACAACCAGAGCCTCACGGCCGATTGGGAGCACCGCGGCGGCGCGTACGACGCGGTCTAGAGCTTGGTAAGCGCGAGTTGGAGGGCGGGGAGGCCTTCCTCGTTCTCCGGCCCCAGCTCGCGACCGATCTCGACCGCGCCGAAGCTGCGGTAGAACGCAAGGCCGCGCGCATTGTGCGCAAAGCACCAGAGCTTGAGCGCGCTCTCTCGGCGCATGGCGGAGAGGAGCGCTTCACCCAGTCCTTGCCGGAAATGGGCGGGCGCGACGTAGAGCTGCGCCAGCACCTCGCCATCGCGCGCGGCATACGCCATGGGCGCGTCCGCGTTGTCGGCGGCGACGCGCACATCGACCGCGGCGATCAGGCGTGCGTGATAGGCGATCACCTCCTCGAAGGTGTGCAGCGCGTTGGTCAGCGGGATTTGCTCCCGCGCATCGACGTGGATGCGGGCGATCGCGGTCGCTTCGCTCGGGCGCGCGCGCCGCAGATAGAAGGTGGTCATCCCGGCTCCCGGCCTTGCGCTTCCCCGCTGGGGTCTATCACAGCTCGGTCAACAGGTTCCCCAGCATTGAACCTGGGCGGATGGAGGCGCGTTCATGGTTCAGCGCTCGCCGGGTTCGCGTTGCGGGTGTAGGATGGAACAAGACAAGAGGGCCCGTCATGAGCTGGAAAGACGTTCTCGCGATCGTGGCCGAGGCGGAGATCGATGAGCCGGCGGTCGCGCTCGCAGCGGCGGTCGCCAACAAGTTCGACGCGGTGCTGACCGCGACCTTCCTCACGCCCTTGCCGGATGAGCCGCTGGCCTATGAGCCAACTGTGGTCGCGGGCGTTTGGGCCGAGCTTCTTGGCCGCGCGCGGGCGCAGGCGGAGGCTGAGCGCACCAAGTTTCAAGCGCGGCTTTCGAAGCTCGGGCGCGACTGCGATCTGCGCACCGCGGAGGCGCTGTCGCGCGACCTTGGGCGTGTGGCGGCCGTGCATGCGCGCTACGCCGACATTTCCGTGCTGACGCGGCCGATGGAGGGCGCCGTCGGCGATGTGCGCGAAGAGCTGATCGAAGGCATTCTCTTTCACGCGGGGCGCGCCATTCTCGTTGCGCCGCCTGGCTGGAGCGGGACGGAGATCGGCAAGAAAATCGTCGTCGCGTGGGACGCGAGCCGGGAAGCGACGCGCGCGCTGTCGGAAGCGCAGCCGCTGCTCGATGTGGCGCAACAGGTCACGGTCGTCACGGTAGATGCAAAGCCCAAGGCGTTCGGCCACGGCGACATACCGGGCGCCAATATCGCGGCTCATCTCGGCCGGCGCGGCCTGCCGGTGGCTGTGCGCAACGCCGATAGCGGCGGGCGCAGCGCGGCCGAGACGATCATGGCGGAGGCCGACGCGACGGGCGCCGATCTTGTCGTGATGGGCGGCTACGCGCATTCGCGCCTGCGGGAGCTCGTGTTCGGCGGCGCCACGCGCGATCTGCTGCGCAACGCCAAGCTTCCGCTGCTGATGGCGCACTGACGCGCCACGGCTTGCCAACATCTCGCATCGGCGTAGCGTAGCTCCAACTACGAAAGCTGGAGGCTGCGCATGGCGAAGGGCGGATTTTCGGGCGGGCGGTTGGAGAACCTCGATGAGGTGATGACCAAGCGCTACGTCGAGAGCGGCATGTTGCCGTTCGTGCACACGCAGATCTATCGCAAGGGCCACCTCGTCCATAACGGCTTTGCCGGCAAGATGGACATCGAGCGCAACAAGCCGATGCGCGAGGACGCGCTGGTGCGCATCTATTCGATGACCAAGCCCATTACGGGCGTTGCGCTGATGATGCTCGTGGAGGAGGGCGCGCTCGGGCTCGACGATGACGTCGCCACGCACATCCCTGAGTTCAAGCGTCTTGGCGTCTATGCGAGCGGCATGCCGACGCTGCTGGCCGATCAGCCGCCGCAATTCATCACGACGCACGTGAAGCGGCCGATGAAGGTGGTCGATCTCGTCACGCACACGGCGGGGCTCACCTACGGTTTCATGATGCGCACGTCGGTCGACGCGGCATATCGCAAGATGAAGATCAACGACTTCCAGACGCCTGGCGGGCTCGAGCAGTTCATCGACGATCTTTCGAAAATCCCGCTCGAGTTCTCGCCCGGCGAGCAGTGGAACTATTCCGTCGCGATGGATGTGATGGGCTACCTTGTTCAGAAGCTCTCCGGGATGAGCTTCGGGGAGTTTCTGCGCCAGCGCTTGTTCGAGCCGCTCGGCATGAAGGACACCGCCTTCTACGTGCCGGAAATGAAACTCGACCGGCTGGCCGCGTGCTATCAGCCCAAGCCGGGCGGCGGCCTCAAAGTTCAGGATGATCCGGGCAAGAGCACGTATGCAGCGCCGCCAAATCTCGAAAGCGGCGGCGGCGGGCTCATCTCAACCGCGCACGATTACATGCGCTTCTGCCAGATGTTGCTCGGCAACGGCACGCTCGATGGCGTGCAGATTCTGTCGCCGAAGACGGTGCAGCTGTACAGCCTCAACCATCTGCCGGATGGGCGTGAGATGGTCGATATGGCGCCGGCGTCCACGCAGTTCAGCGAGACCGGCTACAACGGCATGGGCTTTTCGATCTGCGGCAGCGTCAAAGTCGATGTCGCAAAAACCCGCGTGCCGGGCACGCTCGGCGAATATTCGTGGGGCGGCGCGGCGTCGACGGCGTTCTGGGTCGATCCGAAGGAAGATCTCGCCGTCGTGTTCATGACGCAGGTGATGGGCACCGAAGCGCGGCTCACGCTGCGCCGCGATCTGCGGACTCTCGTCTATTCCGCGATGACGGAGAGCTATCAGTAAGCCGTGCTTCCCCTCCCCCTGGGGGGTGGGGAGAGTTCGGCGCTACGTCCCAACAATCCCGCCATCGTCTTTC